>NZOY01000015.1 GCA_002695445.1 Flavobacteriaceae bacterium | reverse complement strand
TTATTTTTTGTTATTGTATTTAAAAGACTCAATCACATTTCCATTATTCCCCTCTCCAAACATAATACTAACTGGTGTTTTAGCTTTATTGAAATCATCATTATCTATAAAATTAGAGATGGGAATTATAACAATTGCTCCATTATTTGAAATGACATAGACATTTTCTTTATCGTAAAGTAAATCCTTAACTTTACTGTAATTTGCCCGCTTTGACCCTATGTATTTTAATAAGTTATTATTTTGGTGTTTATATAAAAATACTGAACCTTCCTTTGTCCCTATGAGAACTGTATCATCATAGAATTCGATATCAATTGCTGTTTCATTATTGAGATTAAGGCTAATATTGTCCAATTTTATCTCTTTATTAGAGGTTGTATCAAAAATTATGATATTTCCTTTATTGGTTGCAACATATAAAACGTTGGATTTTTTTGAATTAACCATACTGGTTATAAATTCTTCTGATGAGAGACTTTTTAGATATATATTGCTATAATAGTCTTTTTCTCTTTTTGAAATTTTGGTCATGTCAAGTTTAACCAAGGATTTCTCCAAACTCCCAAAAAGAGCTTTACTATCCTCTAAATATCTTAAAAACCCAAATCCTCTGTAATACTCCTTTTGAAAAATAGATGCAAGCTGAGCCAGTTTAATTGCCTTTTCTTTTAAGACTTTCCCAGGTCTCCAATTATTTTTGTGAAATACCCTTTCTTTTCTACCTGAATTTATTTCAATTATCCAAATCGAACTGTTCTCCAGCCCCACTGATATCAAATTTTCACTTAAAAACTCTATGGTGTTTATCGGTGATTTAAATTCTGCAATTTCTTTCAATGTTGTAATACCTGAACTGATATTGTTCTCGCTACAGTATAATTTTCTTGACTTTCCTCCAGTTGCTATTTTACCAGAACTTGAAATATTAAGAGCTAGAAGGGGCAATTTATTTTGACTCACTAAATTATGTTTTCGAACATCTGCATAATGATATTCCCCATTTAATTTTGCTATTAAATTTACTCCTATTTGTCGCAAATTATCGTCTTCAAAATCCCTATTTAATTTTAAACCTAAAGCTTTTATTCTTTTGTAAAGATCAATTGAAGAAATCGTTATTTCTTCTAGTAAAGGTAAATCATATTCGTTTACTGTTGTATTATTTAGAGTGTACAGTAATGTTGACAATGAGTCTTTTAAATTTATAAATCTTTCTGAATTTGATGCGGATTTAGATTTTTCTTCAGCCAAGCTGATCAATACATTTGCCTTTATGCTGTCTTCTTTAATGCGCAAAAGTTTGTCCTCTAAAATCTTACTCTGTTTCCTATTTTCTTCTTGAAGTGAAATAAGCTTACTTTGAGACAATAACTGTTCTTCAATTAATTCAAGTTTTACTCTTTGATCTGCAGCTCTTTGTAAACTATTAATACTTTCCCTTTCTCTGAGATTCAAAATATCTTTATTTAAAGCTTCAATTTTTTCCTTTTCTTTAATTGCCAAAAATCGCTTTCTATCCATTTCTAAACCAAAAGCTTCTTGCTCACGAACCTCTAGATGTCTTTCCCACCCAATTATGAAAAGAGCAAAAATTATTGCAACAGCTCCCCCAATACGATATTTTCGAAATCTTTTTTTTGTAAACTCTATATCTTTTTTTATCTCTTCTTGTTTTTTTAATTCGTCACCGTGCACCCTTTGACTCTCTTTAATAAACTCAACAGTTTTATTAAAGTCTAAATCATATTTTTTCGCCCAACTTTCGTTGATTTGAGAATCGTTTAGCCAAGATGAAGCCAGTTGTAGAGATGTTGAAGTCAATAAACTCTCTTGAGGGTATTTGATTGCTTTGTCATAATTTTCTTCATATGTTGAAAAGAATTTTTTTTCCTCTTCAACCCAGTTGTTGAATTCTCTCCAGTTGTTGAACAAATCATATTTTAAAGTTATTATGTCATCTGGATTTAAAATTTTTTGATCATTTGGATTTAAGCCTCTCATTTTGCTTTTAAAAATATCAAGAGAGTCGCCAAAAGCATTTTTATATTTTTTAATAAATTCACTAATATCTGGCAGATTTGAATCCGAATAGGTATTTATATAATCAATTTTTTGGTAGTAAAATTTACCTGAAACTTCGTCAACGGAAACCATTGATCTTAGTATTTGTTCAAATAATTTTTTTTCATAGTCATTTAATGATTCATTGAATACNTCGATTTGATGNTTGAAAATATTTTTAAANCCTCCGATCTTATTNATTTTTTCAGTATCCANGTAGTTTATCTTTTCTTTTATTTCTTGGGCATANTGATTATAGATTNCTTTGAATAAAAATTGCACTCTTGGTAAATAAGAAGGGTTTTCTTTAAGATTTTCTCCGAGATTTTCAATTATCTCAGATGAAAGCTGAACATTTCTTTTATGAAAAGTATCATTTATGATCTCTTGAATTGTATTTTGGGTAATATTGGGAATACTATATTGAGTATAATTTAAAAGTTCTGTAAAACGGTCATAAGAATTTAACTTACTAATAAATTCATTATCAATGGCGATAATGAAGTAAATGGGTGTTTCTTTATACCTGCTAGTTCTATATATGATATTAAACAGAAGGTTGTCGTCTAGTGTGGCATCGAAATCGAAAAATTTTTTAAATTTAAAAAGGTCTTCAATTTGATCTATTATAATTAATAAATTTCTTTTCTCAAATATTTCCGAATTTTTAAAAATTTCAACTAATCCAAGTTCAAGTTTGCTTTCCAGTATTTTTTTATAATTTTCATAATCTGTTGTCTTTGCTTTTCCACCTAAATAAAGTCCTCCCTTTTCTGTTAGGGAATTACTCAGATTTTCTATAGGTGATATTCCTGGTCTAAATTTACAAATTGACCATTCTTTTCCCTGTTGCCCAGAAAATCCTTTTTGAATTTTAGTAATTAAACCAGCATCTATTAGTGACGTTTTTCCAGAACCGTTATCTCCGGTTATTGTAACTAATTTATACTGTTGTAGGATGCTTAAAGAATCTTCAACTTCCCGTTCTCTTCCAAAAAAAATATTTGATTCGGAACTACGATACGGTCGTAGTCCAGGGAAAGGGCAAGAATTATTTTTAAACATTGACATTAATTAAATATAAAGTATTATCCGTTATAATCAAACAATTAAAATGAGGTATTATTTANATATNACATNAAAATCTTTATTTTTTTTTATTTGTGTACACTTTATATANNAANNTNTATATATAAAATATTCTTTTTTTNTTAATTNNATACAATTTGAATTAAATAATTATAAGTTTTCTTTGATTTGAAATTAAAATGATTGAACTTGTAGGATNCAAATCTTTAAAAGATACAANTAAATTTTATGGCCCAAGAAAATGCATTCTCTCAATTAAGTTCAAATTACCCTGCTCTAGGGTATAGATTTAAAGTCACCTTTAATGGAATTGCAAATAATCAAAGCTATCCTTTTCAATCGGTCTCTATGATTTCTGTATCAAATAAAAGTACTTTAATCACCGATGGAGGAGACCATACTAGGGAGTATAAGTTGCCTACGAATAACAAGTATAAGGANGTCAAACTTGTGAGAGGATTGATGGGTGGCAATACACAGTTATTAAAATGGCTTGAAAATTTGGGCGTTGACTCTAGCGGGAGATTAAAAACCATAATCGTTATTGTTGAACTTATGGATGCAAACAGACTTAATCAATTAAATACTATCGAGAAGTGGTCATTATATGACTGTTTTCCGACCTCCTTCACCCTTGGAGAATTTAATTCCCAGAAGAGTTCAGTTGTTTTAGAGACAGTNACCCTCGCCTACAGTAAATATGAGCGAGAGTCTGTTAGTGGTCAATTAAATTATTATTAAAAATGGTGGAAATACAACAACTAATTGTTAAAGCGAAAATTAACAGCGGTGAACTTGAAGACCAAAATATTGTTCAAACGGTAAATTCTATTATTGAAAATTATCTCAAGTCTAAGGGGGTTGTTAAAGATCTAGAGAAAAAGGAAATAGTGGAAGAATGTATAAAGGAAATTTTAGAAAAAATCGAACACAAATCTAGATTATGAGTGAAGTATCCAAATTAAAAATAGTTGCTTACAAAGANACTACTTCCTCTAAGAGGATTGGTGAATTTGTGATGCAATTAAACCCAATTGACATTTCTGTGGTTCGTAGTGTTGATCCTCCAAAGGATTCCTCTAATTCAGANGGNAGCCCAGCCTCATCTCAGACGGAAACTTTTCGTCCAGCAAAATACACTTTTAAATTTACCTTAGATAATACTGGAGCAATAAGTCTTAGTCTACCCAACAAATCTGGCGTTGCAGAATCTGTGAAAATGTTAGAAGAATTAACGGTTGTTCCAAATAATGAAACTCACCAAAACCCTTATGTATATTTATACTGGGGGAATACTTTTCAGGATTCTTATTTTGGGCAGGTTACAGCTTTAAAATATGATTATAATTTTTTCAGTATTTCTGGGACACCATTAAGAGCAGCTATCACTTTAACCATAACTGAGGTCAATGCAGTTATTGACAGAACTTTTCAAAGTCCTGACATAACAAAAATGCCTTTAGTTAAAGACAAAGACAATATTGTAAAACTTAGTTTGGATAGTTACGACGATAAAAAATATTATATAAGAATAGCGGAAGTTAATAATCTAGCTTCTATCCGAGATCTAAAGAAAGGAAGTTCTGTTTTTTTACCACCAATTGAAAAATAAATATGGCGCTTACAACTGAAAAAAAACCACTTGATAGTCTATACAAAGCTGTATCTTCTCAGATAAAGATAAATGGTCAGTTGCTGGATTCAGATTTTGAAATAAATAAAATTATAACTTTTAAAGAAATAAATAAATTAAGTAGGGCTAGAATTCAGATTTTGGGTGGCGATTACACAAAAAACACTTTTAATGAAAGTGAAAATAAAATATTTGATCCTGGTAATGAAGTTGAAATTAAATTTGGGTATGATCAAAAATTGACTTTGATTTTTGAAGGAATTATTTTAAAACATTCTATTTCAATAAAGGAAGGTTTTATAAAAAAGAAAACTAAGAGTCTGCTAGTAATTGACTGCGTTGACAAAGCGGTAATGTTAAAAAATAGTTATACTACAAAAGTTTTTAGAGAAAAAACGGATGACCAAATAATCAATAGCTTAATTAATAATATTTCTGGATTATCTTGTAAAATTGACCCTACAGATTATCAACACTCTGTTCTACCAAAATACAATGTTGATGATTGGAACTTTATTTTGCAAAGATCTAAACTTAATGGACTATTGGTACTTAACTCCAACAATAATGTAGTAATTAAGGATCCTTCTGTTTCAAATATTTCTCCTAAAGTAACTGTTACTAATGGAACAGGAACAATAAATTTTGAAGCACANTTAGATTCTAATAATCAATTTAATTCAATTACATTGGATAGTCAAGACACTTACAACAATGAAACCTTTTCAAAAGTTGGAACTNACCAGAATGGAGTTGTTACTAATGAATTAAATTCTGCGAAAGAGATCAGCAAAAAATCTAGTCCTGATNACTTAGAAATTAATATCCCATATGATGTAGATAGTAATGAACTAAAAGTTTTGGCAGATTCTTTAACCAAAATTTCACGACTCCAAAGNATTTCAGGGAGTGTAAAGTTTAAAGGTGTTTTAGACATCGATTTGGATACAGTCATTTCTTTAAGTGGTTTTGGTAACAGATTTGATGGCAATGTTTATGTATCACACGTATCACATGAAATTGAAGAGGGAAAAATTTTTACTGAAATTGAATTTGGTTTGAGGGAAGACTTTTTTAATCAAAAAGCAATATTTGATAAGAAAAATTTAACAAATAACATATCAGGTTTATACATAGGACAGGTAATTCAAATTGACAATGATCCAGAAAATCAAAATAGAATCAAAGTTCAAATTCCAGCACTCAATGATGTTGGTGATGGGATTTGGGCGAGACTTACGCACTTTTACACAGGAGAGAACAACGGAATTTTCTTCATACCAGAAACAGGAACACAAGTTGTTATTTCATTCATTGCCAATGACTCTCGTAACCCTGTTATTCTAGGTTGTTTATATACAAATTCAAGAAAACCCTACGAGTCAATAAACGAGAACAACAATTTAAAGTGTTTTATGACAAAAAGTAATCTTAAAATTGAATTCAAAGAAGATGAAAAGGAAATTTCAATCTCAACTCCCTCAGGGAATAAAATATTTCTCAACGAAGAAAATAAAGAAATTTCTATTCAAGATCAAAATAATAATTCAATAAAAACCTCATCTTCAGGTATTGATATTCAAAGCGGTAAGAACATTAATATTAGTTCAGGAGGGACTATAAAAATTTCAGCTAAAGGTAAATTTAATATTTCTTCAAACGCAGATGTAGATATAAAAGGTCTTAACATATCTCAAAAAGCTGACGCAAAACTCTCGGCTAATGCAACATCAAATTTGGAATTTAATTCCTCGGGAATAGCTGTTTTAAAGGGTTCAATTGTTCAAATTAATTAAAAATGCCTGCAGCAGCTAGACAAACAGATTTTCACTCTTGCCCGATGCAAACTCCTGGTGTTCCCCCAATNCCACATGTTGGTGGACCAGTTTCTCAAGGGGTCCCCACTGTTCTTATTGGAGGTTTACCAGCNGCNACAGTTGGNTCAATGTGTGTTTGTGTTGGTCCACCNGACAGTATTGTAAAGGGATCTTCATCAGTAATGATTGGTGGAATGCCAGCAGCAAGAATGGGAGATTCTACTGCCCACGGAGGATCGGTAGTTTCTGGATTACCAACTGTAATAATTGGCGGATAATTATGGAATCAAAACAAGAAAAATCTTTTTTAGGAATAGGTTGGTCTTTCCCTCCAACATTTAATGTTGAAAGAGGAGACGTAGAGATGACATCAAAAGAGGAAGATATTCGCCAAAGCATACAAATTTATTTTAATACAAAGTTAGGTGAAAGAATCATGAGGCAAGATTTTGGATGTATTATTCATGAAAGATTGTTTGATCGACTTGACAAATCAATTTTNGACGTATTAACTTTTGAGTTAAAACAAAACATTGGAAATATTGAACCAAGNATACAGATAGATGAAATTGAGATTAAACCAATTAAATTGGAGGAGGGCAGAATCGAAATATATTTTCAGTATACTATTATAAGCACAAATGTTAGAGATAACATTGTATTTCCATTTTATTTAAATGAAGGAACTAATATTAAAAGAGATTAAANTTTGAAAGAATTCAAAGAAATATTAGATCCTAAAAATATTTTGGTTGACGACAGGTCAATTTCNGACTNCATTATCTTACTTAAAAAACTGTCTAACCTTTATAATTATTNCAATAACAAAAATAAAATCAATGGGAGTTTTTCGGGTTTATTAGAAACTGATGAAAGTTTTTTAATATCAGAAATTTCTAAATATCCAATCGGTGAATTTGATAAAGCAAGACTAAATTTAATCGCACGATTTGATCAGTCAGCATCTGAAAAAGTCAAAAGCGATGTTTTTAAAGATTATTTAAAACTCACGGCAAAAATGTTCAATTGTGTTAATGATTGGCATACATCATCAAAAAAAAATAACCTAAATAAGAAAAGTAGCAAGATTGAATCAGCCATAGAAACTGCAATAGAAAGTCGGTTAGCGGAAGCTTTTTATCACTTTCAATTCTATTTAGATTTTTTTAATTCAAAAAAGTTAATTGAGGACTTTGGTGAAATCAATATAGAAAATTTTAATTCAATAATCTGGAATTTTAATGCAAAGGATAAAGTTGAAGAAATTTTTGATTATAGTGATAACGAGGAATTGCTTAACAATTCTCTAAAAAAAATAATTTTAATTTCTTCCGAGGTTTTCGAAACTATATTTAATCTTAAAATTAAATCTAAAAAATTTTTAGATGAATCTTTATATCAAAACAATAATCATAAAGCGCACATAGGTCTTTTATTTTCTTTTCTTAAACTTTTTCAATATACCCAAATCGATATTAATTCTTTTTCTGAAAAGCATTTGGATTTTTATTATAAGAAAATTTTAAAACAAAAACTTATTTCAACTCAACCAGTGAACACCTATATAACAATTGATATAGAAGAAAATAGTAATGAAATAACCCTGAGTAATGAAAATTTTCTAGTTGCAGGTCAATATTTTGATGGAGCCCCGGTTAGACTGAAAATGTTAGATGATGTAAAGCTAAACAATATAAAAATCTCTGAAATCTTAACTGTTTTTGTAAGCCGAAATCCAATCTTTGATTTTAAATCGAAATATCAATTGGTATCTGCTATCTATTTTAAATCTATTGCTGATTCAATTGATGCAGTGAGCAAATTTAATTCTAATGAGACTACATTTTCAACCTTAGGTAGGGATCAAAACTTTTTGACCTCCTCAGAAATGACAATGAAATTTGCCAAAATTGGATTTTTGATTTCTTCTCCAGTTTTAAAATTAGGATCGAGNAACAGGAAAATAANCATAGACTTGAACTTTACGGTCGGATCCATAAGTTATCTTTCTGATTTAATAATTGATATTTCAAATAATACTGATCTAAATGAAGAAGAGGTTTTCTCTAGAATTTTTAATAATGCGTTTGAATTGAGTTATACTTGTGAAGAAGGGTGGTACAATATTCTAAATTATGAGGTTTTAGCTCCGGAAGATTGGACCACGGGGACAATCAGAATAGGNATAAATTTGAACAAACTTGATCCAAGTTTTGTTGGATTTGATGAAGACCTACATAAATTAAATTTAGATATTAACCATCCCCTGATAAGAGTTGATCTAAGTCAGAAAAATTTTTANAACTCTTACTCTTTTCTAAGCACACTTGAACTTCAAAAAATTGACATTAAGGTCGAAGTTAGGGATCTTAAAAAGATAAAAATTTTTAGAGAAGGACAATTGGTAGACAATAATTCAGATTTTGATTTATTTGGTCCTCTAGCCAAATATGGTTCAATTTTTTATTTAGGATGCGAAGAGTTATTTAATAAAAAGGTCTCGGATTTTAGTCTTCANTGGGAATATTCTAACCTTCCTCCAAAATGTAAAAATATTGCAGATTATTATGCGGCTTATAATCAAAATTTTAAAAATGATAGTTTTAAAGTAAAAATTTCTGCACTTTCAGATTTCAATTTTAATGAAAGCGACAGTGAAGATTTTAATTTTAACCTTTTTCAAGCTAATCAAGTTAATGAACTAATAAATTCGCGTAGAGTTAGCTTTGGTGATTTGACACCTCTAAAAATTAAACCAAACTATCAAATCAATTCAGATTATTTAAATGAATTTTCAAANGATATTGAGACGGGTTTATTTAAGCTCGAGATGACTTCACCTCNTGACGGATTTGGATTTGACCTTTATCCCAAATTATATTCAGACTCAATCGCAAGNCAATTTGACAAAAAAAAGAAAACTGAAAAAGAAAACTTACCAGAATTAAATGAACCATTTGCNCCAAAGATCAATAATCTAAGAATCGACTATAAGGCAAAAACTTCTATAGTTTTTAAAGACTCCGAAAACTTTGAAAACGATTTTTTAGAGGAAAATACTTTTCATCAAATTTCTCCCTTTGGAATTGAAAAAACTTTTTCAAAAGACGGTATTGNTAGNAAAAACTTGTTTCACAATTTTTTCAACGAGGGAGAACTTGTTATTGGACTTGAATCGAAAAANTCTTTCACAGGGCTAAATATACTATTTGAGATTATNAAAAGTGAAAATACTAATTATGAATTCAGCCGAAAGATTGTTTGGTATTACTCTTCATTTGATGGATGGAAAAAAATGGGGAACGACAATATACTTTTCGACCAAACCTACAATTTGATGAGGACAGGTATCATTTCTTTCAGATTNCCAGATGATTTTTCTCGTTCAAAAAAAATTTTAAANCCCNAAAANTACTATTTAAAGGCATGTTCAGAAGATCAAGCAGATCAGTTTAGTCTTATAAAGTCAATAAAAACAAATGCTATTATGGTTAAAGAGGTTTTAGCNCCTAATGCTAAAAATAGGATTGAAAAACTTAAAGCCAATTCTGTTGAAGGATTTGAAAAAAAAATCCATGGGGTTTTGACGGTAAATCAGCCTTTTGATTCAGGTTCTTTCAAAATAAAAGAGCGAAAAATTGACTTTTATCAGCGGGTAAGTGAACTCTTAAGGCATAAAAATAGACCGGTAACCAAATGGGATATTGAAAGATTTATTTTAAATCGCTTTGATTGGCTTTCTCATGTCTCNTGTTTNAATNATAATGAAAAAAGTTCTAAAATAAATCTTAAAATACTGTGCNTAAAACGAATTGAAATTTTTCAAAATATNGAAGAGGTAAAACTTAGCGTAGCTGAAATGAATCAAATAAAATCTAATGTCTCTGAATTTTTAGCTCCTTTTTATCAAATTGAGATTGTAAATCCAATTTTTGAAGATTTATGGATTAAATGTAAGTTAAGATTTAGAGATATCCCNATNGGGAAAGGTATTGAAAAATTAAACGTCGACTTACTTGATTTTATNTGTAAATGGAGAAGAGTTGATATTGACACTCCTAAAATTATCGTCAACAGAATAAAAAAATATGATATAATAAAATTTATAAAGGAGAGAAACTACATTGCTTTTGTAACTGGAATTTCAATAATTCACTTTAAACAGAGTGANGANGGATCCATTTATGCGTATGACTCGGCTGCTGAAAATGAAAATTCTGAGTTNATAGAGTGTGGTTCAAAATGGTCAATTATCGTTCCAAGGGATAATCATAAAATTGAAATTTTATCAAAAGATGAATACCACTCCCCAGAGCCTACAAATTTCAGTGAATTAGGAATAAATAAATCATTCCTTATTGTTAAAAAAAG
Source organism: Flavobacteriaceae bacterium (assembly GCA_002695445.1). Lineage (GTDB taxonomy): Bacteria > Bacteroidota > Bacteroidia > Flavobacteriales > Flavobacteriaceae > UBA8316. The sequence goes on along the minus strand of NZOY01000015.1, from coordinate 6,274 downwards.
TGAAGAAAAATTAATTGAAAANAGTTACGTAGAAAAAAACACAAAAGAAAATATTAATAATTTACAATTTGAAATAAAAATCTAAGATATGGCAACCAAGAATCGNGAAACGTTAAAAAATTATTTTAAAAAAGGTGGTTTTGCNACAGAAAAGCAATTCATCGATCTAATTGAATCATCTATGAATGTNATTGANGACGGAATTTCAATGCAACCTAAAACAGGTCTAAAAATAAATCCCTTAGGAGAATCTTCAAAACTAATATCTTTTTTTAAAAAAAATTCACAAAAAGAATCTGAGTTTTCATTAGACATAAATAATGGGGATGAAGGTTTGTCTTTTCATGGCGAAAAAGACAAAACTTTGCTGAAACTAAAAAAAGATGGAAAGATTGGAGTTAATTCAAAAAACCCTCAACATGATTTTGAGGTCCAAGGTACAATGGGAATTAAAAGTAGGGTAGGGATATTTAAAAAAGGTTCTGTTCCTGCAGATGGTAAATGGCACTACCTATTAACTGATTTAGATGGTATTAGTGCTTTTGAAATTGTTTCGGTAGCTAAAGGTAAAGTTTTGACAGGGCATTACTGTGTTTCGCATGCGATAGCCCTTTCAACTTTTGGAGGTAGATTTTCAAAATCAAAAATTAAAAATACAACTGCACATTATGGTGGATATAGAGATAAAATAAGGTATAAATGGTCTGGGAAACTTCACGATTACAGCTTAATGGCAAAAACCATAAGAGATTACGGTGAAGATCCAGAAACTAAAGTTCCATTTACCATTGATTATAGTATAACTAGCTTATTGGATATTTAAAAGTGGTAAAGCCAAAATTCATAAAATCAGAAAATTATTCNACAAAGAGTCAACGCTATGATGAACTTTTAAAAGAGGGAATTGAATGGATTCAAAAATTTTCTGGTAACAATTGGACGGATTATAATTATCATGACCCTGGGATAACTTTCCTTGAACAAATTTGTTATGCAATAACTGATTTAGGCTACAAAACTAATTTCCCAATTGAAGACATTTTATTTGTCGGTAGAGATAAATTTGATTTGGAGGATAATAATATGCTGTATCCTCCGCACAAAATTTTACCAAGTAATCCTAGTACTACAAGTGATTATAGGAAATTGATAGTTGACAGTATCAACAGTGTTCAAAATGCATGGGTTTATCCCGAAAAAGATAATTTACAAAATATAGCAGGACTGTATTCTGTAAAAGTTCAGTTAAAAGATAATTCAGGTAAAAATATAATTGATAAATCAATAAAAGAGGTTTACAATTTGCTGATGCAAAATCGTTCTGTAGGAACTGATTTTATATCTATCACCCCGCTTAGGAAGGATGAAATAAAATTTGAAGCTACAATCACTTTAGACTCTTTTGCTGTTGGTGAAGAAGTATTAGCTCATATATACAAGAATATTGAAGAAAGTATAACCAGTAAGCCAATATTCTATGATTACAACGAAATGGAAAAAGATGGATATAAGGTAGAAGATTTGTATGCGGGGCCACTAACGAACAAGGGATTTTTAAATGAATTTGGTTATAATGAGAAAACTAGTGAAATATACATTTCTGAGTTAAAGGAAGTTATTTATAAAGTGGATGGTGTTTTAGAGGTCGATGATTTAGTGTTTTATAAAAACGGTATAAAAGTTTTTGATGATTATATTTCATTCGACAAAGACTCATATCCTAGTCTAGTAAAAATTTTTGATGTTTTTTTTGAAGATGACTTTGACGGGTTACGCTTTTTTAGAAATGATTCACTCTATAAAATAGACAAAATTATTTACCAACAGATATATGATTCTTTAGTTGTTGGTGATAAAAATTTTTTCAAACAAAAATTCAAAAGTGACTTAGATGATCGTAAGGGTAGGTTTACTAAAGAGCAATTTGAAAAATACTACTCAATTATGCGCGAAATGCCATCTTTGTACGGTTTGCGCGAAGATGAACTACCTTCTAAGTCCTCTAATCTTAGAAAGGCACAGGTAAATCAACTTAGAGCATTTTTGCTTCTATTTGATCAATTAATGTCCAATCATGTAAGTCAAGTATCAAATATTAGAAACCTCTTTTCGATAGATTCTAATCTTAAAAAAACTCTTTTTAGTGTTGTACCTTCAGATGTGCCTAATCTTTCAAAAATAATAGGTAATGACAAAAAATACTACGAACAGCGCCTAAATGAAAGCATTGAAACTGAAAGTCAGTTTTTTGAAAGGAAAAACAAAATTTTAGATCATATGATTGCAAGATTTGGCGAAACATTTGATCATTCTCTCATAGGGAAAATTCATAAACTTTTAAATGAAAACTTAACTGAGAACCAATTAAATCAATATGCTTTAGATGCAAAAGTAGATTATGCTAAAAGTTTGAGGGAAATTGGATATAATAGGATAAAAGGTTTTAATTATAATTCAACTAGACAGGACGATGTAAATCTTTCCGGAATAGAACATAGATTAAAGTTAAAACTCAATATTAAAAAATATATATCAAATTCTCTAGTTAATTTCTTTTCAAAAGAAACTCAANTACATGAATCAAATAATACTTGGAGGAAAAAAATTATAGATATAGAAAATGGCCCTTCATTAGAAGTTTTGTCTCTTCCTCAAAAAGCCTACAAAGACAATAAAATACATTTTCATTTAAACAATATTGANTCTTTTAAACTACTTTTTTTAAATGGCGTAAAGATTAAGAATTATAAAATAGTAAATACAAAAGGAAAATTTTCCATATTATATAACGGTATTGATGGTTTTCAACCAGCAGTAATTTATGAATCAGATAGTGAAAATGACTGCAAAGCGAAAATGATTTCCACGATTGAAAAAATGAAAGAGTATAACTTAAAAAGCGAAGGCTTTTTTATGATTGAGAATATTTTGCTTAGGCCACTTTCTAGGAAAGACTATACACTTTTCATCTATGATGAAAATCGAAAAAAATTCTTCAAGAGTTACTACTCGGCAGACTTAGACAAATTAAAAGATTTAAGAAGAGACTTCGCCATTCTCTCAACTGACAAAAAAAATTATAATGTTGTTAAAAAGGCTAATGGTAAAAGATTCGAAATCATTATATATGATTTACTTAACAAGCCGATGTTTAGGAGTTGTGAATCGTTTAAACTAGAATCTGATGCTAAAATTCTTATACCAAAAGCCATTCAATTTTTTAGTAACGTAATTATTGAAGATAAAATTGAAGATTACAGTAAAATGCTGGTGGTAAATAACATCTCAAATAGGTTCCCAGATGATTTCAATTTTTCAAATCATGTGAATTTTATTTTTCCCAATTGGCCACTTCGTTTTCAGAATAAAGAGTTGAAAAATTATATTATAAGCATTATCAATGAATATTTGCCAGCTCACTTAACTTATGACATATTTTACCTTGACATAAACCAGGTGAATCAGTTAGAACAAATCTTTACAAAATGGACAAATCTTAAAAAAACTAACAGATTTGACCAAATAGATTCAAAATCTCTTCAAATTATCCAGCTACTGATCAATTATAAAAAGGATGGCAAATAGTGATGTTTTAATACGTAAATTTATTTTTGATTTAGAAATTGATAAACAAGAAAGTTTTAGCTTTTACAATGAATCTCTATCAAATTTTGTTAAAGAGAGGAGTGAAGAAATTTTTCAAGATATTTTTAACAAAGTGGGGATTAATGAAAATATTTTTATTGACTCACTAGAAATAAATTTGGAAAATCTTGATATTGATAATTTAGATTTTTTAGAGCAAAGAATTTATGAAACCGTAGTTGATCAAATTTTAAAAATTCAATCAAAGACTCTACAAACAAGGTTTCAAAATATTAAACAATTTAATCTTCAATCCTTATTTCAGTTTATTGCTAATTATGGTTTTTTGCCATGGAGTTTTAACAATAAGAAAAAGGTAAATTATTTTTTTAAACAAGAAATAAAAAAGGAAGCTGAAAAGAAAAATCTATCAAAAATTTTATTTGACAATTTGAAAGGTTTTAAAAGAGTCTTAAGTATTTTAAGTTTTAGTAATAATATTCAATTACGAAAGATATTGTTTGGAGAGAATTTTAAGTTTCACCAAAACATTATCGATTTGGAGAGAAAAATTGTTCATCAGCTATCTAAAACACCAATTTTAAAACATGAAGAATTTAACGAAACAACTTTTTTTACTCTAAAGTTATTAAAAAAATCATCTTTAAGTTCTATATCTATTTTAAGTGAGTTGATTTCTTTTTTCAAAGTTAAATATCAATTAAGTGATGTTCACATTATATCTTTAAAAGAGAAAATAAGTGATATTTTAAAAATTAAAAATTTAAACTATCGAGAAGACTCAATATTAGAAGAAAAATATAAAGAGTATATTTTTACAAACAAAGATTACAAAACCTTTATAAATTTTTTTCTGGAATTAGAAAAAAAACAAATTTTAAAGGCGACAGTTACCACTGATCTTGAGTTATCAACTATATCAAAAATCAAAAAGAAAGAAAAGCTTGAATTTTCAGTTTTTTTTGATGAAATACTGAAATTATATGANCAAAAGCATAAGTATAAAAGTGAAAAAATTGTCAAATCCGTAATTGATTATTTCTTAAAAAAAAGATTACTAAAAACTGATGAAAAATTATTTTTAAATCTTGTATACGAAAAGGTTTTTGAAGAGGACAAGTATAAAAGTAGTAGAAGGGAAGAAATTTTCTATTCGATAGGTTATTCTTTGCGAATCGATTTTAGAAAGATATATGAAAAAATTGTGAATCTACTTTCTTATCAAAATCGATTACAATACAAGGACTTTATTATACTTTCTATGTTAAAAGCTTATAGACTGAATACTGACAGAAGGGATGAAGTATTGATTTTTGAAAGTGTTGTTCGATCACTAAAAAAAATTGATTCAAAAATTATTCCAATTGATTTGAATAACCTCCCAAAAAGGGATTTTTCAAATCTATTTTTTTCAAATCAAATTGATTTTAGAAAAGTATACGAAAAATTTTTGAGTCTACTTCCATACCAAAAGAGGTTGCAACATAAAGACTTCATCAAATTGGCTATTCTCAAAATCTATAGATCAGACTCTAAAAGGAAAGACGAGATATTAATATTTGAAGAAGTGGTGAAATTATTAAATAAAGTTGACCCAAAAATTGTTCCAAGCGACTTCAAAAATCTAAAGTCAAGGGATGTTTCGGATCTATTTTTTTTAAATGATAAGTCTGATTTGAAAGAATTGGGAACCTCAAAAAAAGATCTAAATAGCTATAAAAATAGATATCAAGATGATGAAAATTACTTTGAGTTTAGTTTACATCTTAATAACGAAATTTATAAGGAGAAGTTTTTAAGAGAATCAAAAAAAAATAGAATCTATAATTCCTTGGATGAAATTTTAAAGGATATAAAATCCCTCCGAGAATTTTTGACAAATTATGAATATAATGAAGAACTTTTAATTAATTTTTCGCGTATATCATTAAACAATAATATTAATGTAAGGTTTACAAAACTTTTAAAAAGGAAGTTTAAAGATTGGATTAATTTCGAAAAGGAACTCATTGATATTCAAAATGAAAATCGTTTTTCCGATCTTTTACTTGATGATTTTAAACTTTTTATCCGTCTTTATTTATTAAAACTGATTAGTACTAATCAAAGGTCTGCAGACTTAATTTTCGGTTCATTCACATTAAACTTTCTAAATTTCATTAATAAAAAATCAAACATCTATTTAGATGAAATCAGAAAACTATTTTTGTATAAATCTGAAGGGTTATCGGATGAAATTTTTAAGGGAATAAAAGTTTTTATTGATTTAAACCCTTATCAAAACTTACCAAATAAAAAGAAAAAATTAATTTATTTTAGAGATTTATATTATTATTTTCTAAAAACAAACAAGTTACCTTTTTGGTCAGGAGATCAACAAATAGATGATCAGGAGATTACAAATTTCATTTCTCATTTAGTAAAAAGAAAAGAAAAGAAATATTTATTTTTGATTTTTAGTGATAATGATATTATTCAAAATATCTCAAGAATTATCGTTAATCAGTCAAATAAATTTTATGCAGATATATTAGATATATTGTATGAATCAAAAAAAACCTGGATTTCCGCCGACTTCTTTTTCAAATTAACTAAGTCGTACGAAAAAATAAATTTTGACAGCAAATCTACTTTTCAAGAAATCATTTTACAAAAAATCTGGATGATA
>NZOY01000014.1 GCA_002695445.1 Flavobacteriaceae bacterium | reverse complement strand
CCAGAGGACTATGAGGAAAGGAAGAATGTAATTGCATTCCTGTGCATAGAAAATGAAAAAGATAAAAATTATGATGCCATACTAAATGAGCTAATATTTAATCCATTTTTGATTTTTCAAAAAAAACTTAACAGTGAATTTAATTGTTCATTTGATTTTAATCATTTTTCAAAAAAATCTATTTACAATGCCATAGAGTATGCCATTTCTAAATTTGGACTTNTTGAAGAATTAAATGNGCATTTGGNTGCTTTTCTTGAAAATGTTTTTGAATTCAAAACCAACAACACCTCTGATTTTGTAAGTTATCTNAACTACTGGGAAAAAAAGGGCAAGCATGAGAGAGTTGTGATGACTGAGGGTATTGATGCTGTAAAAATTATGACCATTCATAAAGCAAAAGGATTGGAATTCCCTATTGTTATTATTCCATTTNCCACTGATAAATTATCCANGCTAGGGAACCAAAAAGTTTGGTACCCTATTTCTGAAAGCATTGATAGCACTCTCGAATGGNCAAGGATTAATTTTTCAAANAGGTTAAAATATTTGGGTAAAGAGGGTGAGGATTTCTATAATAAAAAAATAGATGAGGAAACAATGGATACACTTAACACTCTTTATGTTGCCCTTACTCGAGCAATTGCTCAANTATATATTATTACTCATTATGAAAAAGTCAAACTTTCGACTGATAAAAGTTATGCAACAATACTAAATAATTTTGTTAGGAGTCTTGGNTTCGAGCCNTCTGAAGGGGAAACTTTTCAATGGGGAAGACCTGAGAAAGGANAAGGTCAGACAAAAAGTTTTGCTGTTGATAAAATCCAACTAAAATTTAAAATGGACTNAAGTTGGCAAAATAGACTTAGAACACAATTTTCATATAGGCATCATAATGAAGTGGATGACCCTCGCCTAGATGGAATATTAATTCATGATTTAATAGGTGAAGTTAATCATGAGGAAGATGTGAATTTGGTAATTGAAAATGCTTTGGAGTTAGGGGTAATAAGACAATCAGAAACAGTACATTATACAAAACTTTTATTGGCNGTGGTNAATCACCCTAAGCTTAAAATTTATTTTAATAAAAATTTTAAAATATATAACGAACAAGATATTTTGATTCCCGAAATGTCCTTTATCCGTCCTGATCGAGTTGTAAAAACTGACTCCCACTGGGCTATAATTGANTATAAGACGGGNAAATATAGCACTAAACATGAATTTCAAATAAGTCGGTACAGTGAAATTATTCATGAGATGACTGAAGAAAAATGCAAAAAATTTTTGGTTTATATCGATAAAAAAATTTTGGTCAAACAAGTTCATTAATCCATAAAAAAAGACTTAATTAAGATGAATACTTTTTTAGATGAAGTAGCTAGAGAAATTATTATTTCAGACCGATCTTTTGAAGAGGTGAAGATAGTTGTGCCTAGTAGAAGAGCTACTTTGTTTTTAAAAGAAGCACTTTCTTNTCAAATAGACCGTCCCGCCTTTGCTCCTGAAATTATAAGTATAGAGGGATTTATAGAGGAAATTTCTGGATTAAAAAAATCCTTGCCAGTTGAACTTATTTACAGTTTTTATTTGGTCTATAAGAATAAGACAACTGAAAAAAGTCGAGACACATTCGATCAATTCTTAGGATGGTCAAAAATGATTTTATCAGATTTTANCCAGATGGATTCAAATCTGGTAGATCCAAAACTTTTTTTTGATTTTCAGTTTTCTNTTCAGGAATTACAGCAATGGNCTAAAAGAGANGATTCAAATTCTTTGATAAAAAATCAAACCGAATTTTGGAGACAAATGCCTGAACTATATGGGGGATTAAAAGAGTNATTAATAAAAAGTCAAAAAGGNACTTTAGGAATGCTNTTTCGTGAAGCAGTTAATAATTTAGAGCTCTACCTNCAAAACAACGANAAGTACCATTATTTTGTCGGATTTAATGCCCTTAATAAGGCCGAGGAAAATATCATTCAGGAGTTTTTGACAACTCACCGAGGGAATGTTATTTGGGATATAGATCAATTTTTTTATAAGGATCAGGGGCATTCAGCTGGAAAATTTATACGTAAATATTATCGAGACTGGAAACCCTTGAGAGGTTCTTTAGTGAAGTTCAAGGAGAACTTTGAAAAGCCTAAGGAGATTGAAGTAATAGGTGTTGGTAGGAATGTTGCACAGTCAAAATATGCTGGTCATTTAGCGACCGAATTATCTGTAAATTTCCCAAATGAAAAAACTGCTGTTATTTTGGGGAATGAAGCTTTACTTATCCCAACTTTATCAGCCATAGATGACAAATTATTGGATTGGAATGTAACCATGGGTTACCCAATCGCAGAAACTTCAACAGCTACTTTTTTTCAGGCTTTTTTAAAACTTCATATAAATGCATCTGAAAATTATTTTTTTTATAATGATCTTAAAATATTTTTTACAACTCCTTGGTGCATGGATTTATTTGAATTCCATGGTTTTAACCCAAAGTCGAAATTAAAAGAATTAGAAAAAAAGAATCTTTATCGATTTCCAACTAATTATCTTTTAGACTCTAACGGTAAAGATTCGCTAAATTCTTTATTTTTCAGCAAATCATGTGACATAGCTGATTTCCTCAACCGATGTGTACTAATAAGTAAAGCTTTTATCTTGTTTTTAGATGAATCTAACGCTAAACTAGCTTATTTAGATCGTTATTATTTTCAGCGTTTTATGGAAATTTTCAATCAAATGGCTTCTATGCACAAAAAGCATGAGGCAATTAAGTCGCTTCCAACGCTTTTGCTATTAATGCGCGAGGTAATCAAAGGAGAAAGAATAGATTTCTTTGGCGAGCCTCTGGAAGGGATTCAGTTCATGGGCTTACTAGAAACAAGATTGCTAGATTTTGAAAATGTAATTATTACCAATGTTAACGAGGGTATATTACCGTCAGGGAAAAAGTATCAATCTTTTTTACCTTTTGACTTAAAGAAAAAATTTGATATTCCCACATTTCTAGAAAATGACGCAATTTACACCTATCACTTTTACCGATTATTACAAAGGTCCAAAAGAGTTTTTCTGCTCTACAATACAGAAAGCGAAGGACTAAATACCGCAGAAAAGAGTCGTTTTATTTATCAATTAAAATATCATAAGCTCCCAAATCATAGTTTTATAGAGAAGCAGCTTGTAATGGATTACGGTCGAGCTAAATCCTCTCTCTCTCAAGTTGAGAAAACAGATTTAATTATGGATCGTTTGAAAATAATTGCTCAAAAAGGGTTTTCTCCATCTTCACTATCCCTATTTATAAAAGATCCTTTAGNTTTTTATCATCAAAAGGTATTGGGGATTAGAGAAAATCAAACACTTGAAGTTACCATCAATAATATGGACAAAGGAAACCTNGTTCATAAAGTTTTAGAAGCTTTATATAAACCATACCAAAATAAATTTTTAAAACCTTCTGATTATAATGAAATGCGAAAAAAGTTTCCTTCTTTGATGGAAAAAGAGTACCAAAATATTTTTCATGGAGACAACAAAAAAACAGGTCGAAACTATATTATTTTTGAAGTTATTAAAAAGTCCATATTTGATTTTTTAGCTATTGAGGAANCTTTTGTAATNAATGGTGATAAGATTAAAATACTGGCGATCGAAAAATCATTTGAACAGAGTATAAATATACCTGGACTTAATTTCCCNGTCAAGATTGTTGGGGTGGTAGATCGTATGGACGAGTTTAATGGNAATTTGAGAATTATAGATTATAAANCTGCAGAAATNCACCCTCAACAACTCAGNCTAACTGATTGGAACCATTTAAGAGAGAATNCAAGTTTTAACTATTTATTCCAAATTTTACTTTATTCTTATTTTCANTTGTATGANATTTCTCAATATAATAAATCATACGCGGGAATTATTTCTTTCAGAAACCTTCCTGAATATTTTATGCCTTTTGAAACAAAAACTAACGACAGTCACTCTCTTTGTGAAAAAAATTTGAAAAANTTTGAAAAAATATTATTCGAGCTTATAAATGAAATATTTGATTCCAAAATTAACTTTTAAAAGCNAGNGCTTGAATCATTTTAATTAGAATNTTAATATTTACAATATTATATGATTAAATTTATAATATGAAAAANAATATTGATGAAGAAAAAGGTATAAAGAAAGAGAAACTAAATTGGTTTCTCCGAATTATTACTCTTGGTGATCGTTTTTCATATCAGGACTTTTATGACAGAATNAAAAAGGGTTTTGTTGAGTTTTTGATTGTATTTTTTGGTGTATTAGTATCTTTTAGTGTTGAGAATCAGGGGGAGGATTTTGGTGACAGGGAGGCAAATATTGATAACCTAGTTAATTTGAGGGATGAGATGAACGATATTAAAGTTTATACTCAAGAATATATTGAAGAGAATAAATGGATAAGGGTACTTTATCAAAAGCTATACGATGAATGGGAACAAAGGAGAGATAGTGTTTATGTTTGGATAGATGANACTGATGGTGAGGCTTATTCACCACTTTCATTTTACAATAATTATAATCCNTTTAATCCTCCTAGNGTTGTATATGAGGCAATAAAATTAGATGGTACATTCAGGTTTTTAGGATCTGAAATAGGAAGAGTAGTCAACAATATTTATGATGGTACTGACCTGAAATACTTAATGCTTAATACAGACCGAGAAGAACAAGTATATGTTGATCAGTTTGAGGGNAGAATTGCTAATAAATGGATTTTTGATCTNGATTTTATNGATTTATACGAGATGGACTTTTTCATAAAAAATAGAAAATACATTCAAAAAGATAAATATTTAAAATANAACCTATTTAAAAGACTAGGATTATGGACTCAAATTTCTGAGCAATTAGTTGATTATGACATTACATTGACTAAAAGTATTAAAAAACTTGACTCTGTAATTAAAGTTAAGGATGATGAATTTACAATTATATGGTGGTGGTTCTAATTCNTCTCAATTAGTCCGGCAACTAATTTACCTGAGATNAGNGCGGGTGGTACTCCAGGCCCNGGAACTGTAAGTTGCCCTGAAAAAAATAAGTTTTTTACCTTTTTGCTTTTTAATTTAGGACGGAGAAATGCAGTCTGAAATAACGTATTAGCCATCCCGTATGCATTCCCCTTATAAGAATTATAAACGGAGATAAAGTCATTTACACAGAATGANTCTTTGAAGAGAATNCTATCCCTTAATTGCTGACCAGTCAATTTTTCAAGTCGATTTANAATAATTTCAAAGTATTTTTGTCTAATAGATTCAGTATCTTCNAGTCCTGGGGCAATTGGAATTAAAATAAAACATGCTTCTTTTCCCTCTGGAGCCATATTTGGATCNGAAATAGAGGGAAAATTTGCGTAAAAAAGNGGCTCATCNGGCCATTTAGCATTATCATAAATTGCACTTGCGTGTGTATCAAAATCTACATCAAAAAATAATGTATGATGAGATACATTTTTAACTTTTTTGTTTATACCAACGTAAAAAAGTAATGAAGAGGGAGCAAAAACTTTTTTATCCCAATATGCTTCACTATATGAACGGTAATTTGGAGAAACCAAAGTTTCAGTATGTTGATAATCTGCTCCACTTAAAATGATGTCAGATAAGATTATTTTATTTTTAATTTTAATTCCAACAGCTTTATTTTTTTCAAGTAAAATTTCATCAACAGGTGAATTTAGATGAATTTTCACTCCTTGGCTCTCAGCTAGGCTGACCATTCCTTTCACTATACTATACATTCCATTTTTCGGATGCCAGGTTCCCAAACCAAAATCTGCAAAATTCATAAAACTATAAAATGCTGGAGTATCAGCAGGTTTTGCTCCAAGGAATAAAACGGGAAATTGGAGAATTTGAGTTAGCTTGGGGTCTTTAAAATCTTTGGTAACTTCTTTCTTCACATTGGAAAAAAAGGAGCCTATTTTTTTTAAAGTTACTGGAGTAATNAGTTCAAGTGGTGATAGCCCTGGTCGATAAACAAGATCTTTAATTGCTATTTTGTAATTTTCAGCTGCTTTTCGAATAAATTTTTTGAGTTTTTCAGAACTACCCCTCTCAACCCCTTCAAATACGTCGTATATTTTATCTAAGTTATCACCGATGTTAATAAAATCATCTTTTCCAAAATATACTTNGTAGCCTGGATCAAGTCGTTCTAACTGATAGTANTCACTGACAGACTTTCCAAAATCATTAAAAAATTTTTCAAAAACATCTGGCATCCAATACCATGAGGGNCCTATNTCAAATACAAATCCATTTTTTTTTAGTTGCCTTGCTCTACCGCCTGGAGCGTCATTTTTTTCGAATATCTCAACTTNATGACCAGATTTTGCAAGNTAGCAGGCAGCAGATAATGANGAGAAACCAGAACCAATAATAGTAATTTTCTTTTTCATTANTNACAAAATTATCAATTAACTAATTCNNTTTATTAAGGATTTTAGTTCTTAAAAGATCTAAATTACAAAAGNAACAATTTATTTTTTCTTGCCCCTTCTGATAGAGTGAATTTCTTCGACAAAAGAAGCACTAATAATTCCCGTTGGAATAGCAACAATCCCAATACCAATTAATGAAATAATTGAAGCAAATATTTTTCCACCTGCAGTAACTGGGTAAACATCACCATATCCAACAGTGGCAAGAGAAACCGTCGCCCACCAAATAGACTCTGTAATACTTGAAAATTTTTCTGGTTGAGCTTCATGTTCNANATAGTATATTGCTGAAGCAGAAAATAAAATAGTAAGAACTGACAAAAAGAAGGTAAACTTCAATTCACTTTTAACAGCTGTTAGAGCCTTTATGAATAACTTTANGGAGGCACTACTTCTTCCTAATTTAAAAATTCTTGTCAATCTAAACAATCTTAAAATCCTTAGGAAACGTCCATCTATTTTTATGAATTGATTAAGGAAAAATGGCAAAATAGATATTAAATCAATTAANCCAAAAAAACTGAAAATATATTTTGAAGCTCCATTTGAACTTCCTTCTTTATATGCTTTATAAACTCTNTANATATATTCAAATGAAAAGATGTAAATAGANACTGCTTCAAAAATTGATAACCATTTACCATATNAATCATTAATNGATTTATGAGACTCTAAGATCATCGCAATCACGTTAACAATAATTAGTAGATATATGAATCTATCAAATTTNGAAAANGACTTCAANANTTTATTTTTTTGAAATATCAATAAAAATACCGATCAACACNCCNAAAGTGGATATTATAACAACAAAAGCTACAAATGATGGAGACATAAATTTATTTTGCCAAATATAACCATTTTAAAAAACTGAAAACTGACCATGAAAAGTTTTTTTAAATTATTTTGTTTAACTTTTTTTGTTAAATTTTTTTTGCATATCTTTAAACAGTTTAAATTCAATTTGGTTTAATAACGCCTTTGCAACTTATTTCTCCTAGATTAAAATTCTAAAATCCTAGCAAAGGCGTTTTTTTATTTCCTTTTTTTCTTAAAAGTTTAATCTATTTATTTTTAATTTTACAATCCTTAATATCAATGCTGAAGATGGCGGGTTTGACGACAATTACTTTTTTTAAATTTCACAAAAATAAATTCTGGGCCTTTTCTCAAATGGCTTTATTACCGAGAAAAATNAAAAAAATTGAGGGGCTTCGTTTTTTTAAATTAATGGGAACAGGAGGGGGAAATGGGTTTAGTCTAAAGCCTGACTTTAGTACATATGCTTTTTTAGGAGTTTGGGAATCTGAAATTGCAGCGNANAATTTTTTTAATAATAATGATCAAATTAATCGTTATGAAAATAAATCAGACTTATCAAGAACAATTAAAATGANTTCAATTNTGAGTCATGGTTTTTGGGGAGGGGAAAATCCCTTTNAATATCAAAAGTTAAACAAAATATCCAAAAACACCCCCGTAGCGGTTATTACTCGAGCTACTTTAAGAATATCAAAGCTGATTTCTTTTTGGAAATCTGTCCCTTCTGCTAGCTTGGCAATTGAAAATGCAGAAGGTGTAATATATTTTAAGGGAATAGGCGAATGGCCTTTTATCCAGCAAGCTACTTTAAGTATATGGAAAAGTATAGATCATGTAAATAAATTTGCTTATTCAAATAAGACCCATCTAAAAATTATAGAAAAAACAAGAAAACAAAAATGGTATAGAGAAGATCTTTTTGCAAGATTTCAGGTCATATCGGACACAGGATTCGTTGGAAAATAAGCTATATAATTATTATCTATTAAGGTATAATAATTAAATATTCTCTAAACTTCTTAAAATGTAAACAAAATAATAGTTTAGAAAATTATGAGTGTTGGTGTTGTAGGATCTGGTATAGGCGGTTTAGCTGCAGCTTTAAGGTTACTGAATAAAGGGCACAAAGTAACAGTCTTTGAAACTAATGACTATCCTGGTGGTAAACTTTCTTCTTTCAATGTTGGAAAATACAGATTTGATGCTGGGCCCTCATTGTTCACAATGCCCAAATTAGTTGATGAATTATTTCAAATCTTTCAAGAAAATCCCAGAAANTATTTCAACTATAAAAAGAAAAAAATTTCATGTAAATATTTTTGGGAAGATAATATACAACTGGACGTATATGGAGATAAAAANCTTTTTTTTAATGAGATTGAGAATAAATTAGGTATCAGTTCAGAGCCATTAGATATATACCTGAAACGCGCAAANAAAAAATATGAGCTAACTGCTCCAATTTTTTTAGAACGTTCTCTTCACAAATTTGGAACTTTTTTTGATACTAAAACTTTAAAAGCAGTTTCAAAACTTAAATTACTTGAACTAAATCAGAATTTACACTCTATTAATAAAAATCAGTTGAATGAGCCTCATCTTATTCAAATTTATGACCGCTTCGCAACTTACAATGGCTCCTCTCCATTTAAGACTCCAGGAATTATGTCNGTCGTNCAGCATCTCGAACAAGAGTTTGGTACTTTCATTCCAGTTGAAGGCATGAACCAGATTACTTTGTCTCTTTTTGAATTTGCNAAAAAGAAAGGAGTCACTTTTAANATGAGCCAAAGGGTTAAAGAAATTATTGTTGAAAAGGGTAAAGCGATTGGATTAAAGACAGATTCAGATAAGTACAGTTTCGATTTGATTTTTTCTAACTCCGATATTTTTACAACCTACGAAAAACTATTAAAGAATCAAAAACCCCCAAAAAGTATCAAAAATCAGGAATATTCTAGTTNTGCTGTAATATTTTATTGGGGGATTAAAAATAAATTTGACAACTTGGATTTNCATAATATTTTTTTCTCTGAAAATTACAAATCAGAATTTGATTTTATTTTTAATAAAAAAAACGTATCAGATGACTTCACAGTTTACGTTAACATTACTTCAAAGGATGTGCCTAAAGATGCACCTGAAGGTTGTGAAAATTGGTTTGTAATGATTAATACACCTCCAGATGAAGGACAAGATTGGGAATCAATTAAAAATAGACTCAGAAAAAAAACTATTGAAAAGTTAAATAAGATACTNAAAGTTAATCTGGAGACAATGATTGAAGAAGAAGCTGTAATGACTCCACCAATGATAGCTAAAAAAACATCCTCGAATNTGGGGGCACTTTACGGNAGCTCCAGTAACAATAAGATGTCAGCTTTTTTAAGACATCCCAATTTTAACTCCAAAATTAAAAATTTATATTTTTGTGGTGGTAGTGTTCATCCTGGAGGAGGAATCCCTCTTTGTTTACTTTCTGCTAAGATTGCAACTGATTTGATACCGAATGCATCAAATATCAAATATTAGAATTAACATTGAAAATATATCTATTTCTTTAATATGGTTATTTCACGTTAGTGGGATATTGGGAATTNTATATGGAAATTCAAATTGGTTTATTTCTTTTACACCACTAAACTTAACTCTGAATTTTACTTTATTACTAATTAATTGTAATTGGAGTAAGCAAGCTTTATTAATTATTATTATAAGCTTCTTGGTAGGTATGATTACTGAGATTTTAGGTGTTCAATACGGGTGGATTTTTGGAAATTACCAATATGGAAATCAACTTGGNACAAAAGTTTTTGGTGTACCTCTTTTGATAGGAGTTAACTGGTCTGTATTAACACTGATTACAGGAGCAATTACTCAAATGTTTTATTCTAACATAATAATGCGAATTATTCTTGCAGTAGTTTTGATGATTTTTCTTGATTTACTCATGGAGCCTTTAGCACCTGTACTTGATTTCTGGGTATTTGACGAAAAAGAAGCTCCATTACAAAATTACTTGGGATGGGGACTAGTGGCTCTATTCCTTCAATTTTTTTATTGTATATGTAATATAAAAATAAATGGATCATATCCATTTCATTTGTACCTTTTACAAATAATATTTTTTAGTGTATTATTAATAAAACACACTACAGTAGGACTGTAATTCATTATTTTTGATGTATGTCTAACTTAAAAAATNTNATCTTATTATTATTNTTTTTTACTTCATGTAAAAAAAATATTGAGTCAAAACAAGNTATTTCAAATGAGGTAAAGGATTCTTTGACTATTGATACCCCAAAAAATGCAGTAAAACTTACTCAGTTTTCTGAAGAATTTATTGCAGAAAATAAAATTGATCAGTGGCCAGATTTTATTAAGTTTAAAGAATCTATAGAGGATTTGTCTAAACTTAACCCTAAAGGAGTAATTATTTTTCTGTCAGAACTATTTAAGGTTACCAAGAAATTACTTCAGTCACCTTTTCCGAAAAATTTTGATGGCCTTCCAGTTTATAGTAGAGTAAAAGTNGTGCANACCAAAATAATCAAGTGCCACTTTTATGCATCCAACAATCAAAGTAAAAAATTGAATAAATCTTTGGACGAACTATATTTGGAATANAATATACTTTTGAAGCGGATGATTAGTTTCNNTGAGGAACGTCAAATTCCTTTAGACTCCACAAANNGGTTAATAATTATTCATGATTCTAAAATAAATCCAGTACTCTCCAATAAATGAATGTTTTCTTCAACTACCTTTGCTATTCGCTCATTTTGATATTTTAAAATCTCGTTTTCGGAATCAATTTCAAGCGCCTCCTCATATAAATTATTTAATTTTCTGTCGAGTTCAACGCATTTATGTAAATGGTTCTGATTAGTTTTTTTATTAGTTGATGCTACAATTTGCTCAAAATTTAATCTATTAATTACCAGATTATCTAAATCAACATTGAGTGATCTCAGAATTGAAGTAACGTCTTGGAAAAATCTATTTCTTATAGTTGACTGCATGTTAAAAAATCGTTTTTCCTCAGGGAGATTGAACCTATCGGATGCCTTTAAATACTCTATCTTTGATTTTTTNAGATAAGTCAAAATTTGCTCNAGTTTAGCTATAAGTTTAATTGGGTGANTCACAAGTTTTTTTATTTTAANGCAAATTAAAAATTATNANAACTATTGTGTTCTGNATGTTTAATTTAATATTAACAAGTTTTCCACTTNAAACNTATAATTTGTATATTTTAATAGTTTAGAGGAACTNATTTTNCCACGNATTTTCCCATTTACTTCAAACTTTGGNGGTTCTACTTTTGCAATTTTAGAAATACTTTNATAATATTNNTTTCTNNTTGGTTGGNANGGNGTAACTGCATTAAAAATTTCNTTTCCATTCCAGTTTTCTGACAGATAAAGGGTAATGCCTACAGCATCTTTTTGGTGAATAAGATTTATCGGTGACTTTGGATTTGGAATATTTTTTTTTCCACTTAGCTTAAATATGGGATGTCTATTAGGACCGATTAGCCCTCCTAACCTAATAATACAACTTTCGAAGTAAGGATTTTCGATCAACTTATTTTCGCATATTATAATCTTTTTAGCAGCATCAGATAATGGATACTTTTCACTTTTTTCACTAATGGTTTTTTTTTGAAATCCGTAAACTGATGTACTACTTGTATAGATGACCTTTTTAATTCTAAAAAAAACTATTTTTTTTATCAATTGTTCGATTATTAAATCATAGTTAATATTTCCATTTTTGTCAGGCTTTGGAGGAATTGTAATGATTAGCAATTCAATNCCTTTGAAAAAACTCAAATCCCCTTGGACCTCTNTCTCATTGGCAACAATCATTTTTGCTTNATATCCATTATTTTTAAATATTTCAAGCTTTTTTTTATTTGTAGAGCTAACCACAACATTATGATTATTTTCAATTCCCTTTTCAGCTATAACTGTTCCTAACCACCCGGCTCCCAAAATCCCAATTNCCATTAGTGAAGTTTTTTTAAAAGACAACTATATTCATAATTTTTTTAAAAATCAAGAAGGAAATAAAAAAATCTTATATTTAAATAAAGATTATCATATTTATGCCTATTAAAAGTTTTCAAGGATATAGAGAAAAAAGCATTAAAGCCAAAACCAAAACTTTATTAGTTGAGGATATTATGAGCAGGAATTTGATTGTATTTAAACCTGAGGAAACCATCCATGAGGTGATGAAGAAATTTATCAAATACAGAATTTCGGGTGGACCAGTTGTGAATGAAAAAGGGGATCTGATAGGTGTCATATCTGAAGCCGATTGCATGAAAGAGGTTTCGGAAAGCCGCTACTTTAATATGCCTATACTGGATAAGAGTGTAAGTAATTTTATGACCACTAATGTCGATACAATAGACGCTTCCAAGACAATTTTCGAAGCTGCATCAAATTTTTTTAAAACTTCTCGGAGACGCTTCCCAGTTATGGAAAAAAACAAGCTAGTAGGTCAGATAAGCCGAAAAGATATTGTAATTGCTACTCTCAATATGAAAAGCAATACCTGGCGCTAATAAATTTTTTGTGCAATACGATATGTATTGGCATGGGCTTCTATAATTATTTTTATGTCTTTAGAATATCCCCCTCCCATACTGCATTGAACAGAAACATTTTTCTTGTGGCAATGTTCTAGTACCATTTGATCACGAGATTTACAACCTTCAATACTCATGCCTAAACGACCTAAACTATCAGATTCTAAAACATCAACCCCAGAGAGATAAAATATAAAATCAGGCTTAACTTTGTTGAAGAGTTTTGGAAGAGCCTCTTCAAGTATTGCTAAATAGATTTTATCTTCAGTTTTATCCTCTAATGAAATATCCCAATCACTTTTTTCTTTTTTGAAAGGGTAATTTTTTTTCCCGTGTATTGAAAAAGTATATACACGGTCATCATTTTGAAATATTTCAGCGGTACCATTACCTTGGTGAACATCTAAAT
>NZOY01000013.1 GCA_002695445.1 Flavobacteriaceae bacterium | reverse complement strand
ATTTTCAGCTTCTTTCTCAAAAGATTTAACAAGCTCAATATCTTCCTTTGGATAATATCCTAAAACAGGTAAAGTTTGTGTTGTTAAAATAATTAAACCTATAGCGGTCATAAAACCTGAAACAACTGGGTAAGGGATATATTTAATATAAACCCCTAAGCCCAAAAGGCCTTGAATTATTTGAAGTAGTCCAGATAGAAGAAAAACTCCAAGAATCAATGGCAAAGCTTTTGAAACATCTCCATCATTCATAATTACTATTGTGGATATTATTACCATACTAAGAGCGGTCATGGGTGCTGTTGGTCCTGAAATCTGTGTATTTGTCCCGCCCAGAAGTGCAGCGAAAAAACTCAAAAATAAAGCTCCGTATAAACCAGCTGANGCTCCAAGGCCAGAAGAAACTCCGAAAGCTAATGCTAAAGGCAAGGCTACAATTCCCGCTGTTAATCCACCAAAGAAATCTCCTCTTATATGTTTAAATATTTTTTTCATTAGTTGACGATTTGTTTAAGGATTTCAAAAATATATAAAAAATAAATAAACTTATAATTTACAAGGCACTCAAAATTAAATTTAAAAAAATCAACTGTTTTTTGTATTCTATTTTTCTTTTGGTTTTTGCCTCCAACTAATCCCAATTGACTGGTAATTCATTTCATTATTTAATCCTAAACCAAAAGATAAATCAAACTGAATATTGGATTTGACAAGATAGGCAAGACCATAGTCAAAATTTGATAAAGGAATATTATTGACAAAAATACTGCCAAAAGACTCTCCATATATACTTAATTTTTCACTCACACCTATACCAAGAGCCACAGTATAAGTATAATTTCCTTGTCCATTTGTAAAGTAATCGTAACCAAAATTATAACCAATACTAATTATATTTGTAATGTCATGCGCTAATGATAAACGGTTNATAAATCCTAGATTTTCAGAAAAATTTCCCCAATCATTTTTGGGTAATTTGACATGAGATAATAAAGCGAATTGAACTTTTGGATCATCTTTTTTATTAAGTACAATTTTTGTTCCAAATTCAACATTACCTAATGCAAATTGATAGGATGTGTTTGTTGTTGTTTTTTCTCCGTCCAATTGCAAAACCAACCTTAACTCAACATTATTAGATATACCATATCTTAAAAGATTTGTTGGAAGAACAATGCTTTTAAATCTATTCACTCCCTCTCCCTCTACTTGACTTAATAGTCCCGACTCTATCTGAAGAATTCCTGGATCTACAGTTACGGCACTCTCTGTCTGATCAGGTCTATCAGTGATGATTGATTGCGAAAAAATAGGACTAAATAATGGTGTTAAGAAAATGATTAGAAAAAACTTAAAATTGGATTTCATTTTTTGAGTAATATTTGGAATCAATGATTTAATTGATTTACTAATAACAATATTCATCTCCAATTTCATATTTTTCATAGATTTCTTTTGATACCTTTCCAGAGGCATACCTACTGTCAATATTGCCCATTAAATTATTTGGCTGTGTGGTTGATAAATAATTTGTCGAAAAATAAAAATAATAACTATTTGACTCTTCAGCTTTTTCTCTAATTATGACACACTCTTCATCATTACTGCAGGAAAAGAAAAAAATAAAAATCAATAGAATAAACTTCAAATTCATTTTATAAATGTATAATTTCAAAAAATTGAATCAATTGGTAAAAGTCTGTATTTTTACAATCATAAAACTAAACAATAATCCTTGAGAATGAAAAATTTATCCACTGATAGTATTCAATTTGGAGAAGGCAACTTCATGAGAGCATTTGTAGATTATTGTATTCAGCTTTTAAATGAAGAAACTGAATTTAAAGGCAAGGTCAATGTTGTTCAGCCGATTGAAAAAGGAACCATATCTGATTTAAAAAAACAAAATGGACAATATCATGTATTCCTCGAGGGAATTATTGAAGGTAAGCAGTTAAGATCAAAACATCTAATTAATTGTTTGGATGAACTCATAAACCCTTTTGAAGATTTTAAATCATATTTAGAACTTGCAGAAAATAAAAACTTAACTTTTATCTTTTCAAACACAACCGAGGCTGGAATTTCACATGATAAAAATGATAATTTTAATAATAAGCCCCCTGCCTCATTTCCTGCAAAACTTTTAATGCTTTTACACCATAGATTTGAAAAATTTAATGGTGATCCCTCTTCAATACTTCACATTATTCCTTGCGAACTAATTGAAAAAAACGGTTCAAAATTAAGAGAAATATTGATTGAAATCAGTGATAGTTGGGAGTTAGGTGAGAAATTTAAGAATTGGTTAAAGCTGAATAAATTTTATAATACCCTTGTTGATAGAATAGTTCCTGGATATCCAAAAAATGAAATTGATTTTTACAAAAAAAACCTCCCATTTGAAGACAAACTAATGGTTACCTGTGAACCGTTCTTCTTGTGGGTAATAGAGGGAAATGAAGAATTACTAAAAATTTTCCCAGCACACAAACTAAAAAAAATTAATGTAAAAGTAGTTCCTGATCTAACAATTTATCGAACTAGGAAAGTAAGAATTTTAAATGGCTGCCACACCACAATGGTTCCTATTGGTCTACTATGTGGAATTGAAACTGTATCTGGTGCCCTAAATGATCCTTTTTTAAAAAAAGTTTTAAAAAAAGCTCTATTTAAAGAAATTATTCCAAGTATTGATTATGATGAAAGTGAACTTAAAACTTATGCTAATTCAGTTCTTGAAAGATTTACCAACCCCTTTATTATTCACAAATTAGAATCAATCTCTTTGAATTCAATTTCAAAATTCAAAGTAAGAGTATTACCAAGTATACTTTTGTACCAAAAAAAACACGGAGTTGTCCCAAAAACACTTTGCTTTGCAATGGCATGCCTGATTTATTTTTATGGTAAGAATATCTCTTCACATAAATTTCAATTAAAAGATGACAAGTCAAATATTCTTTTTTTCTCTGAAATATGGAAGGATTTATCCATTGAGAAAATAGTCGAACAAACTCTTGGTAATGTTTCAATGTGGGATCAAAACCTTTCAAAAAATATTTCGTTAAAAGAAAATGTTACTAATTCATTGAAACTTATAAACTCACATAAAAATGTTATTGATGCTTATAACTATTATTAAGACAAAATCTTATGAATAAAGTAATAAAAATTCACCCAAGTGATAATCTAGTTGTAGCTATGGATAATTTAAAAAAAGGTGAAAAAGTAATTGTTGAAAATGATGAGATAACTCTTCTTTATCCTGTAAAACAAAAACATAAATTCGCTCAATCAGATTTAAATAGGAATGATCCGTTAATAATGTATGGAGTTAAAGTTGGAGTTGCGAATCAAAAAGTCTTGAAAGGTGAGCCGTTAACAACCAATAATATGGATAATGATTTCAGCGATGATATTAGCTTTGAAAATGTGGGTAAAATCAAAAGAGCTAAAAATCATAGTACAAATCATTTTTTTATGGGTTATCCCAGAAAAGATGGTAGGGTTGGCACTCAGAATGTGTGGCTTTTTTTTCCTCTTGTTTTTTGTGAAAACCGAAATATTGAACTTTTAAAAACTATTTTTGAAAGAGAGTTTTACCCAGATAAGTTGCATGAACACCAACAATTCTTGAGGGGTTTAGTTCAAAATGAAGATATAAGAACTGATTGGTCAGATGTTAAAAATCCTTTTCCAAATGTTGAAATAAGATTTATAACCCATAATGGGGGATGTGGTGGTACTAGGTCAGATTCTAAAATGTTAGCAAGGCTTCTTTCTGGGTATGCAAATAACCCAAATGTTGCAGGAGTAAGTGTTTTNAGCCTTGGGTGTCAAAATCTACAGGTTGAATTATTTTTAGATGAATTGAAATCTATTAATCCAAGTTTTGATAAGCCTCTTTTAATTTTTGATCAACAAAAAGTTGGTAAAGGTGATGAACTTATAAAAAAAATAATAAAGGACTCAATAGAAGAAATAATAAAAGTAAATGAAATAAAAAGAGAAAAATGTCCATTATCTAAGCTGACCATTGGTCTTGAATGTGGAGGATCAGATGGTTTTTCAGGGATTTCAGCAAATCCTACACTAGGTCTTGCAATGGATCAATTAGTTCAATATGGGGGAAGTGCTATATTATCAGAATTCCCTGAGTTGAGGGGTGTTGAACAAGAACTTGTAGATAGATGTAGTAATATTGAAAAGGCGAAAAAGTTTATCGAATTGATGAGAAAATATGAAGATAAAGTAATTGAAGCAGGAACTGATTTCAGTGCTAATCCCTCTCCAGGTAATATTAAAGATGGTTTAATAACTGACGCAATGAAATCAGCTGGAGCTGCAAAAAAAGGAGGCTCTTCTGAAATTGTAGATATTTTAGATTATGGGGAGTTTCATAAAAAAGAGGGACTAAATTTATTATGTACTCCAGGAAATGATGTTGAAAGTACAACCGCATTAGCTGGTTCAGGTGCGAACTTAATTATTTTCACTACCGGTCTAGGTACACCAACAGGCAACCCAATTACTCCGGTAATTAAGGTTTCCTCAAATACGACTGTTTTTAACAAAATGTCGGATATCATTGACTTTAATACTGGTGATTTAATTGATGGCAAGAAAAGTCTGGATGAACTATCAAATGATTTACTTAAAATGATAATTAAAGTAGCAAGTGGTGAATTATTAACAAAATCATCTATCAACAGACAATTTGACTTTTTGCCCTGGAAAAGAGATATTTCACTTTAACTNCAATTAAATNTTATAATTAATTAAATAATTTTTTATATTTCGAATNATAAACAATTAAATCATGCTAAATAAAAAATCTAAATCAAGAAGAGATTTTATTAAAAAAACTAGTCTATTAGGAACTGGTGTTTTTATAGTTCCAAGACATGTTATAGGAGGAAAAGGATATACCGCTCCAAGTGATCAATTAGCCCTTGCAGCTGTTGGGTCTGGTGGAAAAGGTAGATCTGATATTGAAAATGCATATCAGAACGGGAAAAATAGGGTTGTCGCATTATGTGATGTCGACCCAGCAAGAGCNGAAAGTAGTTATAAAGCTCACCCTTTAGTAAATAAATACTTAGACTACCGAGAAATGCTTGATAAGGAGAAAAATATNGATGCCATAACAATTTCAACGCCTGATCATAATCATGCTAGAATCGCATATGATTGCATGAATAGAGGTATTCATGTATATGTTCAAAAGCCATTGACTCATACTATTGCTGAGGCTAGACTTTTGAACCAGACGGCTCAAAAAAATAGAATTGTTACTCAAATGGGAAACCAAGGAGGGTCAAGTATTGGAGTTCCTAAAATACAAGAATGGATTGATAAAGATAAAATTGGAAAAGTACATACAATTTATGCATGGACNAATCGACCCGTATGGCCTCAAGGAGTTGAGCATCCTAACGCAAATCCATCTGAAAAACCAAAAACTCTTGACTGGGATTTGTGGTTAGGAACTGCAAGNAAAAAACCTTATTCTCCTGGCTTACACCCCTTTGACTGGAGAGGTTTTTGGGAATACGGAACTGGTGCATTAGGGGATATTGGTTGCCACACACTTGATGCTCCATATAAAACTCTTAAACTTGGATATCCAAGCAGTGTTGAATGTACTGCAACAAATGTTTTTAGAAAAATGTGGGTGCCAGAATATACACCAANTGGATGTCCAATATCATCAATAGTCACAATTGAATATAAAAATTCTCCTCACAATAAAGATGGAATAAAACTTATCTGGATGGATGGTGGACTTACTCCTACAATTCCTGAGGAGATTAAAGAAGAATATATTATGAATTTCGACAAGGGAGATTCATCGGGAATTATGATGGTTGGAGCGAAGGGAGTCATTACTGCTGAGATATATGCTAATAATCCTACCTTATACATCAAAGGCGAAAAACCAGTTGTTTATAGCACTAGTAAACAACCAAATGTAAATATTGTTCATGCTTCAGCTTGGACCGAAGCCTGTAAAGCNGGATTTAACTCTAAGGAGCATAAAAATCTTACATCCTCATTTGATTATTCAGGACCATTTACTGAAACTGTCATAATGGGTAATTTGGCTCTTAGAAGTAGAGATTTGAGAAAGAAAATTCGTACAAAAAGAAATGGTAGAGATGAGATGGACTATTTTGGAAGAAAGAAATTGCTTTGGGATGGTGAAAATATGAAAATTACAAATCTAGACGAGGCAAACGAATTTGTTTCCAAAAAGTACCGTGAGGGTTGGGAACTCCCTATNTANTGAATGAAAGATGTTAAATTAATAAGCAGGAACCAAAATATTATTTGNGTTCCTGCTTTTTTATCAAAATGTCTTACATAATGAAAAACTATCAAAAAATTAGATCTGAATTTGAATTATATGGATATAAAGTTATTGATTACGATTTTGATAGACCCTGGGGCGGTTTTTTAGTAATTGACGAGAATCAAGCACAAAAGTTTGCCAATCAGTTTTTTAAAGGTATAGATGCCAAATCATTAAAAATAGGAGGTAAGTTAAGTCCAAAAATTTTAATTGTAAATTCTAATTCAAGGCTTTCATGGCAATATCATTTAAGAAGAGCAGAAATATGGAGCATACAAAAAGGAGAGGTTGGAATAGTTCGATCTGATAATGACATTGAAAATAAAGTTGAAATATTCTCAGAAGGTGACCAAATTCGATTAAAGAAAAAAGAGCGTCATAGGTTAATAGGGCTTGATAATCAGTCAGTAGTTGCTGAGATTTGGCAGCATACAGATAATGAAAACCCCTCTGATGAAAATGATATAATAAGAATTCAAGATGACTTTGGCAGATAAAATATTTTCTATTGCAAAAAAAAATCTGAGGCTATCACCCTTTTTTAAAGCTGGATTTTATTTATTAATCCTTCTAAATTCAAGATTAATAATTGGTCAAGTAAAGCCATTTTTTAAGTCCCCTGATGGGTATGAATTGATCGCCACTGATTTACACATTCACACTGTATTTTCAGATGGTTCTGTCTGGCCAGATATAAGGGTCTCGGAAGCAATTAGAGAAGGTCTTGATTTAATATCTATTACTGACCATTTGGAGTACCAACCACATAAATCAGATATTCCTCATCCAGATAGGAATAGATCATTTGAAATCGCCAATGCTGCAGCAACGAAAAAACCACTTTCGGTAATACGAGGAGCAGAAATAACCAGATCAATGCCTCCGGGACATATAAATGCGGTTTTTGTCCAAGACGTGAATAAGCTTTTATTTCCAGATGATCCCTCTGCAGGAATAATTGAGGCTAATAAGCAAAATGCTTTTGTTTTCTGGAATCATCCAAATTGGGCTCGTCAAAGACCAGATGGAATAGCAAAATTAGANCCTTTACATGAGGAGTTAATTGGGAAAGGGCTTATTCATGGAATTGAAGTTGCCAATGAAACTATTTTTTCTGACGAAGCAATAACAATTGCTTTGGAAAACAATCTTACTATTTTAGGAACCTCTGATATTCATGGAATAGCAGACTGGAAATTCAAAATTCCTGAGGGAGGACATAGACCAATAACTTTTGTTCTTAGTGAAAAGAATGAGTCTAAACATGTTAAAGAAGCCCTTTTCGAGGGAAAAACTATTGTATGGTTTAAAGATTTAATGATTGGAAAAGAAGAAAATCTTTTAAAATTATTAAAAGCAAATATTTCTGTTTCAAGTATTACTTATGAGAAAAATGAGATTATTGGAAAAATAATTTTAAAAAATTTATCTGCTAACCCTTTAAATTTGAAATATACTGGAATATATACTTTTCATGAGGATGGAAGTGTCTTTATAATACCTCCATACAAGGAGAAAATACTTCAAGTAAAAACTTTATCCAGAAAGAAATCTTTAGCATTGCCATTTGAGGTTCTAAATGCTATTGTTGGTGCAAAAAAACATCTTAATTTAACCCTTGTGAGTGATTAAAAATATTTTTGGTAATAAAAATTATAGTAATAAATAGTCCTCAATACGTTGAAAAATAATCTTGGAATCAAATTTTTTCTTTATATGCGAATTTCCGGCTTCGCCCATGGCAAATCTAACTTTGGGGTTAGAATATAGATGTTCTATTTTATCGCAATATGACTTTACTTGATGAGGTTTTGTAAGAAAACCTGAGGATTTGACTATAACTTCCGAATTACTACTAATATCAAAAGCAACAACTGGCAGGCATGATAACAAAGCCTCAGCCAATACGTAACCAAAACCCTCCCATAATGAGGGTAGTAAAAAAATATCAGCTGACATGAATAAGTCTTTTGGGTTTTCAAGAAATCCCAATAACTCTATTTCATTTTCTAAATTATTTTTAGAGATTAATTCTTTTAGATGTCTCATCTGAATACCCTCACCACCTATTAAAATTCTAAAATTAAGATTCCTTTTTTTCAACTCAAGAGCTACAGGAATCAAAAACTCAAAATTTTTTTGGGGGACCAATCTTCCAAGCGCAGCTATTGTAAATACTGAATCTTTTTTTTTTAAAATCGGATTAAAGGATCTATTTATGAACGATAAAGTATCTATTCCATTAGGAATTACTTCAATCTTGTCTGACGAAACAAGAGAATCCCCATTCGATAAAATAGCATTTTTAGTTGCATTAGAGTTTGTCAATATATGACTTACAATATTTTGATATAAAAAGCGATTTATAAGGTAATTTCTCACTGGACGATCACTCCCCCGTCTAAAAATTATTTTTTTTACTCCAGCAATTTTAGCAGCAACACCTCCACATTTTAGATCCCTAGATAGATTCAATANAATNCTATCGACACTTTCTCTTTTTAANACTCTTACCAATGAAATTATCTTAAATGGATTTAAAATACTTAAGTTATCAAGTTTAACATGATAAACTAAAATTCCTGCCTTTGTTGCACGTTGACTTAGAACTGACCCTGGCTGAGTAATAATTAGAACAGATTTCCCTTTGCTATGAAGATAATTTGCTACCTCCAAATGCCATTTCTCTCCTCCACCCCATTCCATTACACTATTAAAAAAACAAAATGAATTCATTGTATTTTGAATTTCACACAAGATTATAAAAAATTAGCTAAAAAATTAATTTACCTTTTTTTAAAAACTATTGTTATTTGATGTAATAAAATTATAAATGGTTAAATTAATATTTAAATAGTCATTATGAAAGTACTTGTGATTCAACAAAAAATGATAGGAGACGTACTTTTAAGTACGCTCATATGTAAAAATATCAAGATTTGGAATCCAACTTTCAAAATAGACTTTGTAGCCAATCGTCACACTCTAGATGTTCTTGAAAACAATCCTTATATAGATAACATTATTGTCTTCAATGACTCTTTTAAAAATAATAAATGGGGGTTAATTAAGTTCATACTTAGCTTTAGAAAAAAAAAATATGACTATGTTATAGATGCTTATGGAAAACTGGAAAGTATTTTACTAACAATATTTACAGCTTCTCCAGTCAAAATTGGTTATTTTAAATTTTACACAAGCTGGGTATATAACTATCCCATCAGAAGAATCAAAAGTTCGGATGGGAAATTACAACTTTCAATTCTTAACCGATTAAATTTATTAGGGCCTATTATGGGAAATTTAGCAAGTTCCACTGATTTTAATATTTACCTAAGTAAAAAGGAAGAAAAAGAAATCTCATTGAAGTTTGATCGCTTTAATTTGAGTGATAAAAAACCTATTATGATTTCAGCTATGGGCAGTGATAAAAATAAAACTTACCCCTTTAAATACCTAGCTAAGTTAATTGACTTTACTTTCGAAATTACCAAAGCTCCTTTAATTTTTAATTATATGCCAAGCCAAAAAAAAGAAATCGATAGACTTTTTATGATGCTACAAACAAATACTAGAGGTGCAATTATTAAAAGATTGACTCCAAACTCATTAAGAGATTATATGTTAACTGTCTCCAAGTGCCAGGCTGTAATTGGTAATGAAGGTGGTGCAATTAATATCGCTAAGGCATTATCAAAACCTACTTTTGCCATTTTCTCACCTATTATTAATCCCACTGGCTGGCATACAGAAATAGAAAATAAAAACGTTGCAATTCATTTAAAAGATTACTTCCCCAAGGAATTTAACAATAGAGATAAAATAAAATTCAAAAAAATTAAACAAGTAAGTACNTTATATTTGAAACTAGATCCNAAACTTTTTAAGCAAAAGTTGCTAAGCTTTCTTAAAGAATTAAANTAGTTTTTAACTTCCATTTAACCCTTCTTTNGGTATTTCTTAACAATTTGNAATCTAANTTTGATATANNCAATTGTAATACACTTTATTTTTTGTTTGTTTAATTGGTTTANCCCGTTAAAGTANNAGNNNTACTTTAACGGGTTTTNTAAAAANNTTANAGAAATTANAGANTATGAAATTTATTGGGAAATNTCATACTCAAACTCCCAATTNGGATCTTCAAGTTGATTTATAATATACTTAATTGTAATTTCTTGTCCCTTAGTAATAAGTTTTTTAGCTTGAATNCGAATATGCTTCAACTGCCCCATTTGCTTGTCTTGATCTGACAAAACAGCATTACAGTTAGGAATTTCGTGATGGTTAATAAATCCTCCNAGAGGTAAACGAATATAGCCATCTGGAAAACGCTCGTCAAATATATGAGATATACCAAGATCGTAACCTTCAGGTAAATCACGTGTTGCAAATACACCTAACCCTTCAATTTTACTTTCTTTAATGGTTAGAAATTCAGGTAAAGGGCGCCAGGAAGTTTTTTTTATCATTGCTGTCATTTCTCATATTTTTTAAATCATGAGTTAAAAGATTTATAGGGCTTTCAATAAGATTTAAATATTTAACAAAGTAACAATATTTATCTCACGATCGCAACCTATTAAAATTTTACATTTAAAAATTCATGAAAAAAGAAATTACAGTTTGTTAATTTTTTTTCTGAAAAGCGCTACAAAAATACTTCCATATAAAGAATGTACTAAACTGGAAATTGCAGAAGGAATAGCAACTGCAGGATTAACAAAATTTTCTTTAGCTAAAACAACCCCTAAACCTGAATTTTGCATCCCAACCTCTATGGAGATTGTTTTACTAACTGCCTCATTTTTTAAAAGTAGTTTACTAAGAAAATAACCAAGAACAAATCCAATCATATGAAGACTCATGATGGCAAACAACAATGATAATCCTGAGCTTAGAATAATCTGCTTCCCTTGACCAATAATACTAGCAACTATCAATGTAATTAAAATCACTGCAAATGAAGGAGAGTAAACTTTTATACTTTCAGTATAATTTGGGAATTTAGTATTAATGAAAACACCTAATAAAATGGGAATTAAAATTACTTTTAATGTACTGTAAAAAAGCCCCATAGCATCTACATCAATAATATTTCCTGAAAGGTTGCTTATTAGTAGCGGAGTCAATACTATTGAAGCAATTGTTGAAATTGTTGTCATGGTAACTGATAATGCAAGATTGGATTTAGATAAAAATACTATAACATTAGAAGCAGTACCACCTGGACAACTTGAGACTAAAATTAAGCCAACAGCAAAAAATGGAGGTAAACTGAAGACATAACCCAATAACCAACCAAATAAAGGCATCACGGTGAACTGAAGAAAAAATCCAGTTAAGACCCAAGATGGAGTTTTTCTTACCTCATTAAAGTCAGATAGGCGAAGTGTCAAGCCCATTCCTAACATAATGCCCCCAAGTCCCAAAGTTATGAGAGTACCTGAAAACCATATAAAAATAGGAGGATAGATTAGGGCTAAAATTGCAGCTGATGAAATAATCCACGGAAAAGCAGTCGGAATAGTGTTAAAAATCCTCAATAGCTATGGATTTCTAAAAGCCCATATTTCGTGGAGTGGATCTCCCTTACTACTAAATCCTCTGTGATACCAATCATTACCATTTTTTAGGTAGTTAAAGCTTAAGGAAACACCTACTTTTTTATTGTCTCTTGAGAAATAGTCAATTGTTTCAATATACTTTCCGTTTTCAACTGAATATGAACCGCCTCCTGTTCCGCTGAATCTAAAGTTAGATGTATTGAATGCAATCCATTGAAAATATCCATCAATTA
>NZOY01000012.1 GCA_002695445.1 Flavobacteriaceae bacterium | reverse complement strand
AAGAAAACAGCTTCAGCAGCAAATAAAACTTCTGCTGTGAAGAAAATCGCACAACCAAAGAAAACTACAGCAGTAAAGAAAGTAGCTTCAGCAGATAAGAAAACTACAGCAGTAAAGAAAAAAACTTCGGCAGCAAAGAAAACTACAGCAGTAAAGAAAACAACTTCGGCAGCAAAGAAAAGTACTGCTGTGAAGAAAACTACAGCAGTAAAGAAAACAACTTCGGCAGCAAAGAAAACTACTGCAGCAAAGAAAACTACTGCAGCAAAGAAAACTACTGCAGCAAAGAAAACTACTGCAGCAAAGACCTCATTAGTAAAGGAAAATTCAGGAGTCAAGAAAAACTTAAGTCAAGTTGTAAAAAATAAATCAAAAAACAACTCTAAATCTTCTGATGATTTTTTAGAGAATTTCAACTGGCATAACTATCAAGAGGGAATTGATATTATTGAAGATGACCAACTTAAAGAGTTTGAATCTCTAGTTGCTAAAAACTTTGTTGATACCTCTGACGATGACGTTCTAGAGGGAATAATTGTTCACCTCACCGATCGTGAGGCAATTATAGATATCAACGCAAAATCTGAGGGGGTTATTTCCCTGAATGAGTTCAGATACAATCCAAATCTCAAAGTAGGTGATAAAGTCGAGGTAATCGTTGACATACGTGAAGACAAGACAGGTCAATTGATACTTTCTCATAGAAAAGCCAGAGTGATAAAAGCCTGGGATCGTGTTAATAATGCTCATGATAACGGAGAGATTGTTAATGGGTTTGTTAAATGCAGAACTAAAGGAGGAATGATTGTTGATGTATTTGGAATTGAAGCTTTCTTACCAGGTTCGCAAATTGATGTGAAGCCTATAAGGGATTACGATCAATACGTTGACAAGACAATGGAGTTTAAAGTTGTAAAGATTAATCACGAGTTTAAAAATGTTGTTGTTTCACATAAAGCACTCATTGAAGCTGACTTAGAGGAACAAAAAAAGGAGATTATTGGACAACTTGAGAAAGGTCAGGTTCTTGAAGGAATGGTTAAAAATATTACATCATATGGGGTTTTTGTTGACCTTGGTGGAGTTGATGGATTAATTCATATAACTGATCTTTCATGGAGTAGAATTAATCATCCAAATGAGATTTTAGAACTTGATCAGAAACTCAATGTTGTTATTCTCGATTTTGATGATGATAAATCTAGGATTCAACTGGGATTAAAGCAATTAAGCTCCCACCCTTGGGACAGACTAAATGAGGATCTTAAAGAAGGAGATAAAGTAAAGGGAAAAGTTGTTGTAATAGCCGATTATGGTGCCTTTATTGAAATAGAGGAAGGTGTTGAAGGACTAGTTCATGTCTCTGAAATGTCGTGGTCAACTCACTTAAGGTCAGCTCAAGATTTTGTAAAAGTAGGTGATGATGTTGAGGCTGTATTATTGAGCATAGATAGAGAGACCAGAAAAATGTCGTTAGGAATCAAACAACTCACTACTGACCCTTGGACTGATATTACAAGTAAATACCCTGTTGGTTCCAAACATAAGGGAAGTGTTAGAAATTTTACAAATTTTGGCGTATTCATTGAATTGGAGGAAGGAGTAG
Source organism: Flavobacteriaceae bacterium (assembly GCA_002695445.1). GTDB lineage: Bacteria > Bacteroidota > Bacteroidia > Flavobacteriales > Flavobacteriaceae > UBA8316. Next base: position 9,899 of record NZOY01000012.1, on the reverse strand, counting down.
ATGGACTTGTTTATATATCTGATTTGTCTTGGACAAGAAAAATAAAGCATCCTTCTGAGATTTTATCTTTATCAGATGAAATTGATGTTGTTGTCTTAGAGCTTGATGTTGATGGTCGAAAACTAAGTCTTGGTCACAAACAGACTAAGGAGAATCCATGGGAAAAATATGCTAATGAATTTGCTGTTGATACTGTTCATAAGGTTTCTATTTCAGAAATTGTTGATAAAGGTGCAACAATTAAATTCAACGAAGATGTTATTGCATTTGTACCTTCACGTCACATGGAGAAACAAGATGGTTCAAAACTAAAATCAGGTGAAGAAGCTGAATTTAAAATCATTGAGTTTAACAAAGAATTTAAAAGAGTAGTTGCATCTCATACTAATTTATTTAAAGAGAAGGAAAAAAAGATTTATAAAAAAGCATCCAGAAAAATAAAAGAAGCTAATTCCGAGAAAACCACTTTGGGAGATCTNGATGCTCTTGCTGATTTGAAGGAAAAAATGAAAGATGCTTAATTTTTTTNAATATTTAAANCCTTTCTTCTTGAAAGGGTTTTTTTTTAATGGGTAAAAANGTAATATTTTTGCTNTATGTCTCCTAAGATATTACTTTCATCAAAGAAAATTGATATTATTTTAAATCGCCTTGCNTGCCAATTAATAGAAAAATATTCNGACTTCAGTCAAGTTATATTNGTAGGCCTTCAACCTAGAGGTATTTTTTTACTAGACAGAATTTTGCTAATCCTTGAAAAAAAATTTTCTCTTGGAAAAGTCATATCAGGTAAACTTGATATAACATTTTTTAGAGATGATTTCAGAAGGTTTAATAAAACTCTCTCAGCTTCTNCATCTCAGATGGAGTTTACAATTGAAGGTAAATCNGTAGTTATCATTGATGATGTGTTNTTTACTGGAAGAAGTATTCGAGCTGCTTTAACTGCATTGGATAATTATGGGAGGCCAAAAGATATTCAATTGCTAGTTCTTATTGATAGGAGATTTAGTCGTGATTTGCCAATTCAGCCCGACTTTATTGGTGCTCAAGTCGATGCCTTGGAAGGGGATAAAGTACGTGTTCATTGGAATGATAATAAACAAGACAATACTGTTTTNATAGAGAAAAATTAATATATGAAAAAATTAAGTGTTAATCATTTACTTGGAATTAAATACCTTAAGGAAGAAGATATCCACTTAATTTTTAAAACTGCTNATCATTTTAAGGAGGTTATTAACCGTCCAATTAAAAAAGTTCCGAGTCTTCGGGATATAACAATTGCAAATCTTTTTTTTGAAAATAGTACTAGGACCAAACTCTCATTTGAATTAGCAGAAAAAAGACTTAGTGCGGATGTAATAAATTTTTCTACCTCACACTCCTCCTTAAATAAAGGTGAAACACTTATAGATACAGTAAAAAATATTTTAGCCATGAAGGTTGATATTGTGGTTATTAGACATCCCAATCCTGGTGCTGCATTATTTTTATCAAAGAATGTAGATGCATGTATTATTAATGCTGGTGATGGAACCCATGAACACCCATCTCAAGCTTTGTTAGATGTTTTTTCAATTAAAGAAAAATTGGGTGATATTAAAGGTAAAAAAATTGCTATAGTTGGAGACATATTACATTCAAGGGTTGCACTCTCCAATATATTTGCACTTAAAATGCTTGGTGCAGAAGTGAGATTATGTGGACCTAAATCTTTAATACCTAAACATATTCATTCCCTAGGAGTCTCATTCAGTACTAATTTTATTGAAACCCTTAAGTGGTGTGACGCTGTTAATATGTTAAGAATTCAAAATGAGAGAATGGATTCTAACTATTTTCCCTCTAACAGAGAATACTCCCAACTTTATGGATTGAATCAAAAGAAATTAAAACTCATAAAAAAAGAAATATTTATTTTACATCCTGGTCCGATAAATCGTGGTGTTGAAATAACATCCGATGTAGCAGACTCTGAAAACGCAATTATTCTAGATCAAGTAGAAAATGGGGTAGCAGTTCGAATGGCTTTAATTTATCTTCTTGTTGCAAAACTTAATATTCCTCAAGTATGAAAATGAAATTAAGCGATAAATATAAATATCTAAAACCAAAACCGAAGTATTTCTCTAAATCTAATATTTTTCCTCTAATTGAAAAACCGATTGACATAATTCTTGATTTAGACTACATAAAAGCTCCCCATAATTCAATTCTTAGTTTAATTATAGATTTAAATAAATTTCAAATTTCTAGAAGTTTATGTTTGGTTATCATNAATTTACAATTTAAATCGAGCTTTAGAAAAGTTTCCCTTAATATAGTTCCTACTNTTCAAGAGGCTGAAGATTATATTCAAATGGAACAGATTCAAAGAGATTTAGGAATTTGATATGAAGTTATCAATTTTAGGATGTCGTTCAGCTACTCCATCAGAAAATCATCATACTACTTCTCAAGTTTTAGAGCTTAAAAATCATTTATTTTTAATTGATTGTGGTGAGGGTACACAGATTCAATTACGAAATCACAAAATTAAATTTTCAAGAATCAAACACATATTCATATCTCATCTACACGGTGATCATTTTTATGGTTTAATTGGTCTAATCAGTACCTTCAGGCTTTTGGGAAGAACTTCAGATCTTTATATTTATGGTCCAAAGGGTATAAAAGAGGTTATCACTCTTCAGCTAAAACTTGCTAATTCATGGACTAATTACAGTTTATTTTTTCACGAGCTAGAAAGTAATATTTCTCAGGTAATTTTTGAAGACGATGAGGTGTCAGTTTCTACTATTCCACTTGATCATCGTATTTATACAAATGGATTTTTATTTAAGGAAAAAAATAAACAAAAGAGGTTAAATCGGATAACGACAAATGATTTAAAGATTGANTNTCATTCACTTAAAACCTATGCATTTTGTAGTGATACTGCCTATAATGAGAACATTATTCCATTTATTAAATCAGTTGACTTATTGTATCATGATGCNACTTTTTTAGATTTACACGAAAATCTAGCTAAAAGAACAAAGCATAGTACCGCTAAACAAGCAGCTAAAATAGCAAAGCTAGCGGAAGTGAAAAAATTGGTTTTAGGGCATTTTTCTAGTAGGTATAAGGATAAGAAACAATTCTTATCTGAGTCTAAATTACTCTTCCATGAAGTTGAATTAGCTTCAGATGGTAAAGTCATTGAAATCTAATTTGATATATATATTGTAAATTTGAAATTGCAATAACAATTTAAANATTATGAAACCAAATTTGGCTGATTTGAGAAAATCCTATGATAAGGGNAGTCTTGACATNAATGAAGTANATGGTNANCCAATTAGCCTATTCGAGACTTGGTTTAAAGAAGCAGAGAATTTAGATTCCATCGAAGAACCAAACGCTATGTCATTATCAACAATNGGAAAATCTGGTTTCCCAANNACTAGAGTTGTTCTTTTGAAAGGATTTTCAGAGGAGGGNTTTATTTTTTTTACTAATTATGAAAGTGANAAAGGTCAGTCTNTTTTAAGAAANCCTAAGGTTGGGATTTCTTTTTTTTGGCCTTCATTGGAGCGTCAAATTATTATCAATGGGTATGCTGAAAAGCTTTCTTCAGAGNAATCAGACACCTATTTTAATTCTCGNCCAAGGGGAAGTCAGTTGGGAGCACTTGTATCCCCTCAGAGTTCTGTAATCCCCAATAGAAAATTTTTAGAGGATAGATTAGTAGTTTTAANTGATAAATTTAAAAATATACCTATTCCACGACCAGATCATTGGGGAGGTATTCTTGTAAAACCTTTTCAGATTGAATTTTGGCAAGGTCGTCCTAATCGTTTACATGATAGAATATCATGTAGATTAATTAATAATAAATCATGGAAAATTAATCGTTTAGCACCTTGATTACCTATGAAAGAACTTGTTTTTTTAAGACATGCTAAATCTAATCGTGAGTACCTTGTTGAGGATGTTGACAGGCCATTATCATTATCTGGAATTAGAAGAATAAAAAAAATTTCAAAAAAAAAACAATTTTTTTTTAATAGTGCCGATATAATTTTGTCAAGTCCTGCAAATCGTGCCTTACACACAGCTCAATTAATGATGCGCCAATTAGATTATGATTATAAAAAATTAATTGTTGATAGAAAACTATATACCTTTTACGGAGAAGAATTAATAGATTACGTTCACAAATTGGATAATCAATGGAACAAAGTTGTTTTAGTAGGTCACAATCCAGCCTTTACTTATTTAGTTAACCATTTTTCTTACAAAAAAATAACTCATCTTCGGACTGCAGGTTTGGCTAAAATTACTTTCGAATCTTATAATTGGGCTTCTATAACTCAAGGAACAATGTCTTTAGGACAAAAATTAACTAATTACTAATATTAGTGGGTTTATCTTCTCAATACATTAATCGTGAGATAAGTTGGCTAGACTTTAACGAAAGAGTCTTACAAGAGGCTGACGATAAAAGTGTTCCCCTTTTAGAACGCCTTAGATTTTTGGGTATATTTTCAAATAATTTAGATGAATTTTTTCAAGTAAGATATGCAACTGTAAAGCGAATTGCTCAGTCTTCCAAAACAGGCAGAAAAGTTTTTGCTGGGAGAAGTGCTGAGACATTATTAAAAGAAATTACAAGCAAGGTTATTTCCCTTCAAGACGATAGTTTAAAAATACTNAAACGTATTTATAAAGAGATGGAAGAGGAAAATATTTTTTTTATTGAGGAAAATGAAGTTCATAGAGAGCAAGAGGAATTTTTAAAAAATTATTTTATTGAAAATGTNAGCCCGGGTTTGGTTACTGTAATCCTTTCTGAAGATCAAAAACAAGATTTATCTGACAATAAGGGATTTTTAATTATTACAATGGATTTGTCAAAAAATATTAAACCAAATCGATTATACGCCCTTATTGAAATCCCTAAAGAGGCAGAACGCTTTGTTGTTCTCCCAAGAACTAAGGATGACAAACAATACGTAATGATGTTGGATGATTTAATAAGGTATAACTTTCATATGATTTTTAATTTTTTCAATTATAAATCAATTTCAGCCCATATGGTTAAGATTACAAGAGATGCAGAATTGGACCTTGAGGAAGATGTTTCTATAAGCTATATTGAAAAGATCACGATGAGCGTTAAAGACCGAATGATTAGTGATCCTGTAAGACTTGTATATGATAAAGAAATACCAAATGATACTTTAGAGTTTGTTGTAAGGAAGCTGAATATTGACTCTAGAGATAGTTTAATTCCTGGAGGAAAATACCATCATCGAAGAGATTATATGAATTTTCCTAGCTTGGATAGACCTGATTTATTATATTCAAAATTTTCTCCTCTTCAAATNCCAAACCTTAGTTTAGAGGAAAATATTTTAAAAGCAATTGAAAAGAAAGATTATCTACTTTATACTCCATATCAAAATTTCTCATATGTAATTAAATTTTTAAGAGAAGCGGCTATAGATCCTAAGGTTAAATCCATTAAAATCACTATATACCGTTTGTCTAAGCTNTCACATGTAGCTAGTGCATTAATTAATGCTGCTAAGAANGGTAAAAAAGTTTTGGTTCAAATTGAATTACAAGCAAGATTCGATGAACAAAACAATATTAGTTTTGCCGAGCAACTTGAAGCTTCAGGTGTACAACTCGTTTTTGGAATACCAGGTCTAAAAGTTCACTCCAAGATATGTGTCATTGAGAGATTAGGCGAAAAGAAAAATTCAAGATTTGGCTTTATTAGTACGGGTAATTTTAATGAATCTACCGCAAGGATTTATACTGACTATACTCTTTTTACCGCAAATCAAAAAATTCTTAAAGAAGTGAACAAGGTTTTTAATTTCTTAGAGGTTAACTATAAATTAAAAAAATATAAACATCTTATAGTCTCGCCNCAATATGCTTTTAATATTCTGTCCAAGCTTATTGACAATGAAATTTCTAATCATAAAAATGGGCTACCATCTGGCATAAAGCTTAAAATTAATAACATTACTAATTATAAGTTAGTAGATAAATTATATGAAGCTAGTCAGGCGGGAGTAAAAGTCAAAATGATTGTTAGAGGTATATGCTGTTTAGTTCCTGGAATTGAGGGGCTGAGTGAAAATATTGAGGTGATTAGTATTGTTGATAAATTTTTAGAACACCCCAGAGTTTACATTTTCGAAAATGCAGGAAACAGAAAAATATATTTATCCTCGGCCGATTGGATGACTCGTAATATTGAAAATAGGGTAGAGGTTGGCTGTCCTATTTATGATAAGGATTTACAACAAGAGATATTAGACATTTTTTATATATCTTGGAANGATAATATCAAGGCGAGAGTTGTTAATAAATCACCACAAAATAAAATTGTTACCCCGAGCAAAGATGAATTTATAAATAGATCTCAGTGGGAAACTTATGCTTATTACAAAAAAAAATTAATCCGTTGATATTTTGAAGGTTGAAAAATTTGCTGCAATAGATATTGGTTCAAATGCAGTGAGAATATTAATTGCTAACGTAATTGAAATAGAAAATAAGGTTTTTTTTCAAAAAAACTCCCTAATAAGATCTCCTGTTAGGTTAGGTGAGGATTCATTTACTTTAGGNGAGATTTCTGATAAAAGCATAAAACGAGTCATTAAAACTTTGAAGGCATTTAAGTTACTAATGGATGTTCATGATGTTTCGCATTATAAAGCATTCGCAACCTCTGCTTTAAGAGAAGCAAATAATAGTTTACATGTGGTTAAAATGATTAAAAAAAAATCACGAATCAAAGTAGAAATCATTGATGGAAGNAAAGAGGCAGAGATTATTTCGTNCAGTAAAATATCAGACTTTATTAATACACAAAAAACTTTTCTTTTTGTCGACGTAGGTGGAGGAAGNACCGAATTTACTTTTATTAATGAAGGAAAGAATATCATCTCTAAGTCATTTAAAATTGGAACTGTTCGAGAGATAAATAATTTAGTTGATGATCGTGCATGGATAGCAATAAAAAATTGGATAAAAAAGAACTCAAAAAAATATGATAAAATCACTCTTATGGGTTCTGGTGGTAACATAAATAAGCTATTTAAACTGTCAAATACTAAAGAAGGTAAACCATTATCCAAGATTAAATTAAACCANCTTTATAAGGATTTACTGTCACTTTCTTATGAGGAAAGAATTATAAGCTACGGTCTCAANACAGACAGGGCAGATGTTATAGTTCCAGCTGCAAAAATTTATCTTAAAGCTCTGGAGTGGAGTGGAGGTCAAAAAATATATGTTCCTAGGTTTGGGCTCTCAGACGGAATGATTAAGTATATTTATAATAAATTGAAGAAAAAGTCCTATCCATGAATAGTTTCTTTTTTTCCTAATTTTTTAATTAAACTTGCTTCAAAAAATAGTAGCTGCTCCCATTTTTCATTAACTTCTTCNAAATTTTCTCCGTATTTTCTAGCTAATTTNAGAAATATAGTATAATGATTTGCNTCACTAACCATTAGTTTTCTATAAAATTTTTTAAGTGATGTATCTGATAAATTCTCAGACAGCAATCGGAATCTTTCACAGCTTCGTGCTTCTATTAATGCCGCATAAAGTAATTTATTTACTAATTGATTAATACGACTTCCCCCTTTAGGAAAAAATTGGTGCAAATTTTGAACATAATNATCTTTTCGCTCCCTGCCCAGTGTCATATTTCTTTTTAGAATTATATTATGTACCATTTCAAAGTGATTCATTTCTTCTTGGGCTATAGTTGCCATTTCTTTAACTAAATCACTNAACTCTGGGTATTGCACAATAAAAGATATTGCAGTACTAGCTGCTTTTTGCTCACAAAAAGCGTGATCGNTCAATATTTCCTNAAGATTTNTTTCTGCAATATTAACCCATCTNGGATCAGTTTNGAGTTTTAANCCTAACATAATTTATTTTTAGATTTTAGATTTCTAGATCGAATTCATTNCTTAAAACATCTAACTCAGGATTAATTTTAAGAAGGTAATCATATTTTTCTCTTACACCATAAATATATTCTTCTCTTATGACCTCATCAATTTGAATATCAAATTTGATTTTATAATTATTTAATTTCCTGCATAAATACTTAAGTATATTGGGGATTTCTTTTTTAATTTCAATTTGACTCAGTGAATTAGAAGTTTTCAGTAAAATGTTAAAATCCTTAGATAATTCAGGCTTAGCTATTTCAAGTAATGCTGCAATATTGTTTTCACCCATAGCATTTTTATTTTCAATATAATTTTTCCAGAGCTGAATTAAGTTTTCTTGAGTAAAAGGATCCTTACTATCATTTAAAATAGTTTTTTTTATGGTGGATTTTAATTTTGCTTCCTTTTGTATTTTAATACTAGATATTGACAGACTTGATACACCATCTCCTATATTATATTTATCTATTTTTATGTCTTTAGATTTAGTTAAATCGTTTGAGCTATCCTTTTTTTTACCCGTATAAGAATCATTTTTATTGCTCACTTTACGATCTGAAAAATCACTAAAATCTTCGGCTAATATATTCCTCTTATAATGGTAAATAGGGAGTAAGTAGCCTTTTATTTCTCCTCTGAATGGAGAGAGGCTATTTGCATAATACATAGTTCTATTAATAATCTTTTGTTAATTGTATTTCTATAATCTAATTCACATTTACTTAACAAATCAATCCCTTTTAATAATAAGGAAGTTGGTACACTTATAGTCTGTTCTCTATACTTCTCTCTAATCGATTCGCTTACCTCTAGAAGACTGAGCGTTTTCGTTTCTTTGCTAACTAAAAGATCTCTAAAATGTGATCCAAGTCCTACGATAAATTGAAGCTCATCGAAGCCTTTTCTTATCAAATCATCAAATGCTATCAATAAATCCGGAATATTATTTTTTAAAATTAATTTAGTCATAAAAAAAAACGTTTCGTAATCTAAAATATTTAAATTTTCTGAAACGGATTTTGTAGTTAAATTTCTATCAGTAAAATTTACCATTCTATCATAAATGGACAAGGCATCTCTCATTGCCCCATCTGCTTTTCTTGAGATTATATCTAATGCTTCTTCATCGTATTGAATATCTTGATCTACAGCTATTTTTTTAAGATGGATCTTACAATCAGTTACGCTTATCCTTTTAAAATCGAAGATTTGACATCTTGACAAAATTGTAGGGATTATTTTTTGTTTTTCGGTGGTGGCTAAAATAAAAATTACATGTTTCGGAGGTTCCTCAAGTGTTTTTAGAAAGGCATTGAAAGCTCCGATAGATAGCATATGTACTTCATCAATTATATAGACTTTGTGTGAACCTATCTGAGGAGGGATTCGTACTTGTTCATTTATTGAGCGAATATCATCAACTGAGTTGTGGGAGGCAGCATCTAACTCGAAAATATTAAATGCATAATCTTTATCTAAATTTTCTTTTTCTCTACTGTTGATTTTTTTGGCGAGTATTCTAGCACAAGAGGTCTTTCCTACCCCACGGGGACCACAAAAGAGTAGAGCTTGTGCCAACTGATTTTTATCAATTGCATTTTCCAAAGTTTGTGTAACTCCCTTTTGACCAACAACTTCATCAAACGTCTGGGGTCTATATTTTAGGGCTGATACTACATACTTTTCCATTTAATATACTGATCTTCTACAAATATAAAAATTGAACTTTTTTACTCGTGATGTATATAAATAATTTCCACTTTAATTATCAACAAAATAGTAACTTTGTTTATGGCAGGCTATCTTATTGCTCTTGTATTCAAGAGAGGAAAGTCCGGACACCAAAGAGCAGCATAGCGGGTAATTCCCGTCGTCCGTATTATCGGACAGGACAAGTGCAACAGAAAGAATGTACAGTTA
>NZOY01000011.1 GCA_002695445.1 Flavobacteriaceae bacterium | reverse complement strand
TTTAATTTATAAAATGAATAGATATTTATGATTTCAATTAAAGCTGATCGTTATTTTTTAANTAATTTGAATGAATTTTAATACTCAGTGNAAAAAATCTCAAGCATATTTCTGNCATTTTTTCCTTTTTCAGTCTCAGCTGAGCCATGAAGNACTACTCCTTTTGGATTTAATATTGATGTAGATGGATAATTTACAAACTCCAGTTCAGAGGTCTGAGCTCTTTTAAAAATNATCGAATTTATACCATTTGTTGGTGCCAAGGCAATCGAATAATTAGTAGAATCTTTCCTTAAAATTCTATTTATATGGTTTGTGATCCTAAATTTGTAACGATAAGGCTTATCAAGTTCATCATACTCCAAGAAACCCCCAAATACGAATTTATCTCGATTTTTTAGATTATTGTTTACAGAGTTGTCAAGGGTAAAATCAATTACAGGTAACCCATTTTTGTAATTAAATAAATAAAGTCTTTCTATAGGATCGACATTTTGTGAAATATAAAAATCTTGATCAACATAGAGATATAAATTAGCCTCACTTACAAGCCACCTATTCNTTCTTAAATTCATAAGCAATTGATTCTGAGAGTCAAGTTCATCAAATAATTTAATTATCGAGAAATATCCATTCCCATTTAAATATGATTTTTTAGAAGGAATATTTCTCTGTCCAAATTGAACTTGTTGATANATATCATCATTTTCACCCTCATTTTTCAAAGTATTAAATATGACNCCATTAAAATTGAGTGTAAAGGTTTTGGAGTTAATCTCAATCACATCGTCAGAGGTATTNTCAATGGTACCATTTAAATTATTGAAATTATAATCATATTCAATCTTTATATTAGCATTGTTTATATCAAGAAGCATGTATAGGTCATCCGAAAAATTATCAGCTCTAATAATAATACCTTTAAAATGTCTAATAAAATTTTCATAACTGGACATTTCTTGTTTACCCTCATTATCAATAATCTTAGATTGAAAAAACCCTATATCAAGTGGAACTCTTATTCGAGGAGACAGGCGTGTTTCAACTTTCATCCTTTCGTCAAGATCATCAGTAACAGGGTCGTCTTCTTTGAAATTGAATCTTAACTCCTCAAAATTTAAAGTATAGGGAGTATCAGTTAANGTGGCTCCTACAAATCCTTGTTCAAAAAAATCAGTGTTTGAATAGTATAATTTATTTCTTTCAAAATTATCCATTGGATCAAGCGAAGATAGAAAATAAGAAAGCTCATAAACCTTTAAATTAAATGTGGCTAACCTATTTCCAAATATTGAATCTATTTCATAAATATTATTTTCATATTCATAACTACTNCTATCAGTGTCATTAATNTCTAAAATGCCATCATTATCGCTATCACTACTTAATGGATTTAAATTTAATCTATTCTCCTCGATATCTGACAAACCATCACTATCTGAATCACTTTCNGGATTTTGTGGATCAATATCTANAAGATTAATNACTCCATCTTGGTCAGTATCGTCCCGATTATTAAAAAATGGAATATCTAAATAAACAGCTGTAACTGTTTCGTTTNCATCAATTAAAGAGGGGTTAGNTTTATCTTTTCTTTCTTCTGCTTCTTGTGTGTAATTTCCAAAAAAGGGTAGGCCAGCATATCTAAGTTGTGCTGTTATACTGGCTCTAGAAACACCAAANCCTGGACTTCTAAATCTACCGAGCTGACCTAAAGGCAANCCATCAGTTTGGAAANAATTTANTTTTTTTTGATAAGTGTAAATAGGTGCAGTAAATGAGTTTCCTTTGAGGGAAGTATCAGATAATAAATCAGCTCCAATTGAGTGATACTCCTTATCACATGCTAAAAAAAACAAAGGTAAAATGACTAAAACAGCATAAATTGGCTTGAGTAGTCTTGAAAAAATCATTGTTATCTTAAATAATGTTGGAAGAGTAAAAATTAACAAAAGCGTCTTGTTTTTGAGAATCTTCAAAACTTAAACCAGGAATTGAATCATCTGTTAAGTAATCTTGGATGGATAGAGAGTTTTCACTATCAGCAATTGCATACCCATCCGAAAAATTAAGACTCAACTGAACTAAATTTTCGAAACTTGCTTTTTTAAGCGGACTAATTAATTCCAAAGGAATATTATCAAATGCTACTTTATCGTATAAATTCTTGGATATTACTTTATCAAAATCTTTTGCGTAAATGGAAGTTACAATTTTACTATTTGCAAAAATTGGTTCGTCTTTGTAGTAAGTCTTTAAATATAGAGGAAACAAACAGGTAAACCATCCATGCAAATGAATGATATCAGGGGACCAATTAAGTTTTTTTACAGTTTCTATAACTCCTTTTGTGAAAAAAATCATCCGTTCGTCATTATCAGAAAAAAGTCGTTGATTCTCATCTCTTAGTGAACCACGCCTTTTAAAATATTCATCATTATCAATAAAATAAACCTGCATTCTTTCCTTTGGAATTGAGGCAACTTTAATAATCAATGGCATGTCAACGTCATTAATTACTAGATTCATTCCNGACAATCTAATAACTTCGTGAAGTTGATGACGTCTTTCATTTATCATACCATACCGCGGCATAAAGATTCTTGTCTGCCCACCATGGTCATTAATGTTTTTTGGAATTTTGAAAGAACTAACNGCTTGATTAGACTGGGGAAGGTAAGGAACTACTTCAGAGGAAATATTCAGTACTTTTTTGTCTTTCATAAAATCTTTGTTAATCCTNGTCTTAAAAGTTTTGCGAAATTACAAAAATTATATGTAATAGGCTGAATTCTTTATATTTACAACGCTTAAAACTTTTCTTGATGGAAGTATTTAATTGTCCCGAAAAATTTTGGGGTCATTTTATGGGAAAATCTTATTCAATTGGAATGGTTCCAACTATGGGAGCTCTTCACGATGGGCACCTTTCATTAATCNAAAAAGCACTTATTGAAAATGATAAAGCACTGGTTACGATTTTTGTTAATCCAACCCAGTTTGACGATAATTCAGATTTAAAAAATTATCCAAATGAATTAAAGAAAGATCTTGAAAAAATTTCTCAATTTGGTAAAAATGTCTCGGTCTTCACACCAGACAAATCAGCTGTTTATGGNAATNAGGTTCATGCAAAGAAATATGATCTTAATAACTTAGATTCTGTTATGGAGGGAGAAATTAGAAAGGGACATTTTCAAGGTGTAGCAACAGTTGTAGAGTATTTTTTTAAAACATTCTCTCCCACAAGAGCTTATTTTGGAGAAAAGGATTACCAACAACTACTAATAATTAATTATTTAAGCGAGAAACTTAAATTTTCAACTAAAATTATTGGTTGCCCAATAGTGAGGGCTTNTGATGGACTTGCCATGAGTTCAAGAAATATGCAATTGAGNGNCGAGGAAAGAAAAATTGCNCCGCAGATTTATAAGGGATTGAAACTCGCTAAACGTCTTGCTAAGAAGGAAAAATACAAGAAAATTAAATTAGTGATTAATGAATTTTTTCAAGACCTTTCACTTATTAAACTAGAGTATTTTATGGCCACAGACGCTGAGAATCTTAAAGAATTTAAACCCAATGAAACAATAAATTCAGGNCGAGGATTTATCGGTGCTTCATTAGGAAAAATTAGATTAATAGACAATCTCGATATGTCTTAAATCACTACATTTGTGCTGTGTTAATAGAAATAATAAAATCAAAAATTCANCGAGTAAAAGTNACTGACGCTGATTTAAATTATGTAGGTAGCATAACCATTGATTTAGATTTGATTAATGCGGCAAANTTATTGGTAGGTGAAAAAGTTCAAGTTGTTAATGTAAATAATGGTGAAAGATTGGAGACATATGTTATTGAGGGAGAGAAAGGAAGCGGTGAAGTCACTTTAAATGGTCCTGCTGCCAGAAAAGTTCAAAAAGGAGATGTTGTAATTATAATTAGCTATGCTCAGATGGATTCGGAAGAGGCTAAGTCTTTCGTCCCCACAATAATTTTTCCTGATGAAACAACCAATCGGTTAAGATAGTCCATTGAATAAGGTAACCAAGATTTTAANGTATATAATCCCATTAATTATTGGATTATTCTTTATCTATTTAAGCTACCTAAATACCTCTCATGATGACCGTATTAATGTCATAAAATATATACAAAATGCGGACTATCATTTTATAATACTTTCTATNTTATTCGGCTTATTAAGTCATNTTTCTAGGGCTATTCGTTGGGGATATCTTTTAATTCCAATTGGATATAACCCTCGNTTAACCAACTCTATCCTAGCAGTTTTAATAGGATATTTATCTAATTTAGGTATACCTCGCTCAGGTGAANTTNTTAGAGCCTCTGTGATGGATCGCTATGACAAAATCCCCTTCAAAACAGGATTTGGAACTGTAATAGCTGANAGGTTGGTTGACCTTTTAATCCTATCTATTTTTTTAGTTGTTGCATTGGTTTTACAATTTGATCTTATCATTCATATTTTAGATTTTGAAGTACACAATGTAATACCTTTTATAATAGGACTAATTATTTTAGTTTTAGGATTAAGGTTTTTCTTCTACTCAAATTATTCTTTTACAAAAAAAATTAAATCATTTGTTTTTGGAATATGGCAAGGAATTCTTTCTATAAAAAAAATTAAGAAAAAGGGGGCCTTCATAATTCATACTATCTTTATTTGGGCTATGTATCTCCTCATGTTCAGTATCATAAAATACTCNATTCCAGAAACTGTTAGTCTAGGGCTGAATGCCTTGATCCCCGCATTCGTTATAGGAGGTTTATCAATCTCCATAACNAATGGTGGTATTGGGATTTTTCCTTATACTGTTTCTTTAGTCTTGATTTCCTCTGGNATAAGTAAAGATTCTAGTTTAGCTTTTGGATGGATTGTATGGAGTTCCCAAACATTGATGATTATTACTTTTGGGGCCATAGCCTTTTTTGCCTTACCTTTGGTTAATGGTCAAAAATAGGCATTCATTTGTTTATAATGAGTAAGGTTAAAACTACTTTTTTTTGCCAAANTTGTGGAACCCAACATTCAAAGTGGCAAGGGCAATGTAATTCCTGTAAGGAGTGGAATACCCTTTCCGAGGAGTTCATTGAAAAATCTGAAAAAAAGGCTTGGAAATCTCACCAAAAAATTAATCAAGCCATNAAACCACTNAAAATTAATGAAATAGATACAAAGCAAGAATTACGAATTAATAGTGGTGATAAAGAACTNAACAGGGTATTAGGTGGAGGAATAATTCCAGGTTCTTTGATACTACTTGGTGGAGAACCAGGAATAGGAAAGTCAACTCTTCTTTTACAAATTGCTACGCATGTCAACATAAAAGTTTTATATGTCTCAGGAGAAGAGAGTCAAAGTCAAATTAAAATAAGATCTGATAGGATTAANAACCCGTCCAATAATTGTTACATATTAAGCGAAACAAAAACCCAAAATATCTTTTCTCAAATAGAATTATTAAATCCTAAATTAGTAATTATCGATTCCATTCAGACCCTCCATACGAATCTTATAGATAGTGGTCCAGGAAGTGTTTCTCAAATAAAGGAGTGCACTTCCGAATTTATCAGCTTTGCTAAAGATTCNAATATTCCTGTTTTTTTAGTTGGCCANATTACCAAAGANGGGCAAATTGCNGGACCTAAAATTTTGGAGCATATGGTCGATGTAGTTCTCAATTTTGAAGGAGATAGAAATCATATTTATCGAATATTGAGATCTCAAAAAAATCGTTTTGGTGCTACATCAGAAATTGGAATTTATGAAATGCAATCCAAAGGTCTTAGAGCTGTAAGTAATCCAAGTGAATTATTAATCTCTAATAAAGATGGAAAATTGAGTGGTCATGCTATATCAGCAACAATTGAAGGTGTAAGGCCATTAATGATTGAAATTCAAGCACTAGTTAGTTCTGCAGTTTATGGAACTCCACAGAGAACTAGTACAGGTTACAACACTAAAAGATTAAATATGATTTTAGCGGTATTGGAGAAAAGAGCCGGTTTTGCTCTCGCATCAAAAGATGTTTTTATAAATATTACAGGTGGAATAACTATAGACGATCCAGCGATTGATTTGGCCGTAATTGTTTCAATTTTATCAAGTTACCATGATATTGAGATTTCTGATAAATACTGTTTTGCTGCTGAGGTTGGATTNTCAGGGGAAATTAGACCAGTAAATAAAATAGANCAAAGAATACATGAAGCATCTAAACTTGGGTATGAAGCAATATACGTATCAAAGTTTTCCAAAATTGCAAAACCAAATAGCCCTGTAAAAATTATTCCTATTTCTAAGGTTCAGGACTTAATAACACATTTTTTTGNTTGAAAAATTAAATTTTTTTTCCATAGAAAAACCTAACTTTATTATGTAAAATTTAGTCCTATGGATAAAATAATCAATCAATTTTTAACTGAGGTCAATCAAAGAAATAAAAATGAGCCTGAGTTTATGCAGGCAGTTACTGAGGTAGCAGAAACTGTGATACCATATATAGTAAAAAATGAGGTCTATTATGGGCAAAACATACTCCTAAGAATGGTAGAACCGGAACGAGTGGTTTCTTTTAGAGTGGCTTGGATTAATGACAAAGAAGAAATTGAAGTAAACCGAGGCTATCGAATAGAGATGAATTCTGCAATTGGTCCTTATAAAGGGGGCTTGNGATTTCATCCTAACGTTAATCTAAGTATTTTAAAGTTTCTTGCTTTTGAACAAATATTTAAAAACAGTCTAACAACACTTCCCATGGGTGGAGGAAAAGGTGGTTCTGATTTTAATCCAAAGGGAAAAACCGATACAGAGGTAATGCGTTTTTGTCAAAGTTTTATGACCGAACTTTTTCGACATATTGGTCCNAATCGCGATATACCAGCGGGTGATATAGGTGTTGGNAGTAGAGAAATTGGATACCTTTTTGGTCAATATAAGAGGCTGAAAAATGAATTTACAGGAGTTCTAACTGGNAAAGGAATCAGCTGGGGAGGTTCNCTAATTAGACCNGAGGCCACTGGCTATGGCGTNGTCTATTTCACTCAAANAATGTTAGAACATCATGGGTATGGATTTGAGGGTAAAAAAGTAGTAATNTCTGGGTCAGGAAATGTAGCGCAATACGCTGCTGAAAAAGTAATACAACTCGGTGGAAAAGTCTTGACTTTATCTGACTCATCTGGTTATATTTATGATAAAGATGGNATAAACGAGGAAAAATTAGCCTATTTGATGGAATTAAAAAATAAACTAAGAGCTAGAATAAATCNTTATTTAGAAAAGTATCCAAAAGCTCAGTTCTTTCCAAATAGAAAGCCATGGGAGGTAAAATGTGATATTGCTCTNCCATGTGCTACACAAAATGAATTAGATGAAAAAGATGCCGATTTGCTAGTTAAAAATAAATGTTTTTGTATTGGAGAGGGAGCAAACATGCCTTCTACTCCAAAAGCTATTAATAAATTAATTATGCATAAAATTCTCTATGCACCAGGAAAAGCGTCAAATGCGGGCGGAGTNGCGGTTTCAGGTTTAGAAATGGCACAAAATTCCCTTCGCTATAATTGGACGAGGGANGAAGTGGATGACAAGTTAAAGGCAATTATGGGAGAAATTCACGAGTCATGCATAAATTTTGGTCAAGAAAAAAAATATGTTAATTATGTTAAAGGGGCAAATATTGCTGGTTTTGTAAAAGTGGCGGATGCAATGCTAGCTCAGGGTGTAGTTTAAATTTCATTTTGCTCTATGCATGTTGAAACAGATGCTATTGTTNTAAGCAGTCTAAAATATCGCGATTCCAGCTTGATCGTACGTTGCTATTGTAAGGAATTAGGATTAAGGTCNTTNATGTTAAAAGGAATTTTAGCTGCTAAAAAAGGAGGCTTAAAAAGATCCCTTTTTCAGCCCTTAAATTTGATTAAGATTACCACCCAAATCAAAAATGAAAANANNCTGGGAATGAATTTTATAAGAGAAGGGAGTTTTAAAGTTCATTTTCAAGAAATCCCACTAAACGTTAAAAAAAACACAATTGCACTTTTTGTTTCTGAGGTTATCTCACGAGTAATTTTTGAAGAGGGCAATCCTAACAAGACCTTTTACGAATTTTTGGAAAATAGTATATTAAGACTTGAAAAAATGGAATTTTCACCAGTTTTTCACCTTAAGTTTTTAATTCTTCTAAGTGATCAACTAGGGTTTTACCCAAATATTACGGAGCAAGAAAAGAAATTTTTTGATATTCAAAATGGTTACTTTTGCGATAATTCAACCTCAACGCAAGTAATTGGAGGTGAAACAATCATAGCTTTTAAAGAATTATTAAATATAAATTTTGATGATATAATAAAATTAAAAATATCAAACCAAATTAGAAATGACGTTTTAAAATTTTTAATCAATTATTTTAATATACATTTACCAAGGTTTGGTAAGCTAAAATCTATAGCTATACTACATGAGATTTTTCGTTGATTATAATTTTATAGTATTTATTTTTTTCACCTTAATTTCGGTAGGTCTGAAATCACAAAGTATTTGGGTTGAAGATAATTTAACCGCAGAACCTCTTGAGGGAGTATTGATTTTCAGTGAAGAAAATGGAATTAATACCATAACAGACGTCCTTGGAAAAGCTGATTTAAAAAACTTTCCATCAAATTCATTAATTAATTTTAACTTATTTGGCTACAAAAGCTTAAAGTTATCTTTACAAGAATTAACTGAAAAGTATCTTGTTATTAAGATGTCCTCTGAGGAGGAAGTCTTAGAAGAAGTTGTCCTTTCAGTGGCTAGATCTCAAGTAACACGTAACAAAATTGCTGAGCAAGTAGGTATAATTAATCAAAATGAAATTGAAACTCAGGCTGTTGCGACTGGCGCTGATATACTGGAAATAAATCCCAATATCCGTGTGCAAAAATCTCAAGGAGGGGGTGGAAGCCCAGTTTTGCGTGGATTTGAAGCAAATCGTGTCCTAATTGTTGTGGATGGAGTAAGAATGAACAATGCCATTTACCGTTCTGGACACTTACAAAATGCAATAACTATTGACCCGCACAATATTGAAAGAGTTGAAGTTACTTTTGGATCTTCATCCGTTGGATATGGATCTGATGCACTTGGTGGGGTGATTCATTATTACACCAAATCCCCAGAACTAAATATTNCTAAAAAAGTTAAATCATCATTTTCTAGTGCTTTAAATACTGGNAACTNAGCAATTGTAAATAATGGTAATATCTCNTTAAGTAATGAAAATTGGGGTAGCCTCACTAGTTTTAGCTACTCCAAGTTTGGGGATATTAGAATCGGAAAAATAAGAAAGCATGGTTTTGAAAATTGGGGATTAACACCTTTTTTCTCTTACAATGGCAAAAATCGATATAGAGAGCTCCCCACAAAAAACTCTAATCCAAATATCCAAAAAAATACTTCATATGACCAATTCGATTTTTTTCAAAAATTTGTTTTTAAACTTCCTAAAGATTTACTATTAAATTTTAATATTCAGTATTCAGAATCTTCAAATATTGATCGGTATGACAAGTTAGCTGAGGAAAAAAATGGAAGCCTGAGATTTAGCGAATGGTATTATGGACCACAAAAAAGATTTTTTGTTTCACCTCAATTGAAATTTTTTCTAGGAAAAAGGTGGATGAAAAAAGGAACAATTACCCTCGCATATCAAAAAGTTAATGAGTCCAGAATTAATAGAAAGTTTTCTGAAATAAGNCGCTCAATTAAATTAGAGGATGTAAATGTATTCAGTTTGAATACAGATTTTTATGGTTATTCTAAAGGTGGTCAGAGCTATTCGTATGGATTCGAATGGACTCATAATGAAATTAACTCTGATGCCTATGCCCATGATTTGGAATTGAATCTTGATCGTATTATAGGATTTAGTAACCGAAGACTAATTCCATCTCGTTATCCTAATGACGGGAGCTATGCAACAAGTTTTGCGATATATTTAAACTGGATTTACGAAATCAATAAAATATTTACTTTTAATGCTGGTTTGCGCCTTACCAGTTCAAAGATTAGGGGCTATTGGAATGAAATAGCTTCTGTAGATAAACTACTTTCCTCAGTCAAATTAGATTCCGATGCTTTAACCTATACTTTGGCAATGACCTACNGGCCCAATAAAAAATTACAAATTAACAGTCTAATTTCAAGTGGATTTAGAAACCCAAACATTGATGATATTGGNAAAATAAGGGAAAGTAATGGTATTCTATTGGTNCCAAACTCGTTTTTAAAACCTGAATATGCCTATACTTTTGAGTCTGGAATCAAGCTCAGTTCCAAAACCCAAAAAAGTTTTTTCGACTTAAGGGGTTTTACNACTTTAGTTTCAAGNCATATCGTAAGATCTGACTTTATTGTTTTTTCAGACACATCTACTAATGATGAAAAAACCATTATTTATAATGGCGATGAGGTATATACCCAAGCGAATAAAAACCTTGGNAACAGATTTATTTATGGCGTTTCAGCTGAGGGAAAACTCTCCCTCGGAAGCTCAATNAGTATAACTGGTGGAATCAACTCAACTTTCTCTGATAGAAACGGCAATTATGGGCCAATGCCATCCATCGCTCCAACTTTTGGAACATTTACATTGTCAAATCAATATAAGCAATGGAATNATTTCTTGATTTGGAAATTTAGCGGCTCAAAAAAACCCGAGGACTATAGCTGGGGTGGAGAAGATGGCCTAAATGAAACTCCAATTATTGATGCCAATGCAAATTTAGAANTAGATCGTTTTTATGGTATTCCATCNTGGAATATTTTCTCTTTNTTAGCCCAATATAACTTAAAAGAAAGTTCTATTATAACATTAGGTATTCAGAATATTTTTGATATTCACTATAGAACCTTTGCCTCTGGAATTTCCTCCCAAGGAAGGAGTTTCCAAGCTGGGTTAAAGGTTAAATTCTAAAATATATTTTTTTAGCCTAAAATCCTTAATTTCGCAAATTAGCAATCTATGACTGTTATGGTATTTAAAGAATACAAAAAGTTTAATTTGTCGGAGATTTCAAAGAGTATACTGGCTCAATGGCAAAAAAATAAAATTTTCGAAAAAAGTATATCTCAAAGGTCAGATGGTCCAACATTTGTATTCTATGAAGGCCCCCCATCTGCAAATGGAAAACCTGGAATTCATCATGTTATGGCAAGAACCATTAAAGATGTTTTTTGTCGTTACAAAACTCAAAAGGGTTTTCAGGTCAAAAGAAAGGCTGGTTGGGATACGCATGGATTACCTGTTGAGATAGGTGTTGAAAAAGAGCTTNGAATCACTAAAGATGATATAGGAAAAGGAATTTCAGTTGAGAATTACAACAAAGCTTGCCGTAAAGCAGTAATGAAATATACTGACCTATGGACCAAATTAACTGAAAAAATGGGTTATTGGGTGGATATGGAAAACCCCTACATAACCTATAAGTCTAAATATATTGAGAGTGTTTGGTGGCTTTTAAAAAAAATATATNATAAAGGNCTATTATACAAAGGTTATACANTTCAGCCCTATTCCCCAAAAGCTGGAACTGGCCTCAGTAGTCATGAATTAAATCAGCCAGGAACTTACAGAGAAGTTAGTGATACTTCAATTGTAGCTCAATTTAAAACACTTGAAGAATCACTACCGGAGGTGCTGAAAGGTGATATTACGCTTTACCTTCTTGCATGGACAACAACCCCNTGGACATTACCCTCNAACACTGCACTTACAGTAGGTCCTGAAATTGATTACGTAATTATTCATACTTATAACCAATATACTTTAAAGTTAATACGAGTAGTTATTGCTAAGGATTTAATTACAAAACAATTAGGTGGAAAATATATTTTAGTAAATAATGCTACTGAACTGGAAATTTATGATAGAAAGAGTAAAAAAATCCCATATTACATCTCAGAAACTATCAACGGAAAAATCTTAAAAGGGGTACGATATGAGAAAATTTGGAAAGAATCTCCGATGCCTTTGGACCATCCTGAAAACGCTTATCGTGTAATTCTTGGGGATTTTGTTACTACTGAAGATGGCACAGGAATTGTTCATACCGCCCCTACTTTTGGTGCTGATGATGCAAAAGTTGCAAAAGAAGCCTCTCCAGAAGTNCCNCCCCTANTGGTTTTAGATGAAAATAATAACAAAGTTCCTTTAGTTGATTTACATGGTAGGTTTAGGAGAGAAGTAGGTCGACTTGCTGGTCAATATGTTAAAAATGAATATTACTCAGAAGGAGACGCCCCGAAGAAATCAGTTGATGTTGAGATTGCGATTGAACTAAAAGAACAAAATGCTGCATTCAAAGTTGAAAAATATTTACATACTTACCCCAACTGCTGGAGAACTGATAAGCCAATATTGTATTATCCCATGGACTCATGGTTTATAAAAGTCTCGGCAGTAAGAGACCGCCTAACCGCTTTGAATAAAAAAATTAATTGGAAGCCAAAAGCGACTGGAGAAAAAAGGTTTGGAAACTGGTTAGCAAATGCAAATGACTGGAATCTATCTCGATCACGTTTTTGGGGAATCCCTCTGCCGATATGGAGAAGTGAAGATGGAAAAAAGGAGATAATAATTGGTTCGGTTGAAGAATTGTTCGATGAGGTAGAGAATTCTATCAAAAAGGGTATAATGGTATCCAACCCCTTAATTGACTTTAAAGTTGGTGAAATGAGTGATACTAATTATGAAAAAATAGACCTTCACAAAGATTTTGTAGATGAAATCGTATTATCNNCTAAAGATGGAACACCTTTATACCGTGAAAAGGAAATAATTGATGTTTGGTTTGATTCTGGAGCAATGCCTTATGCGCAATGGCATTACCCATTTGAAAATAAAGATAAAATTGAGATGGGTACTGCATTTCCTGCTGATTATATTGCAGAGGGGGTTGATCAAACTAGAGGATGGTTTTACACCCTTCATACAATTGGAACTTTAATAATTGATGATATTTCATACAAAAATGTAGTTTCTAATGGTCTCGTTCTTGANAAAGGTGGACAAAAAATGTCCAAACGGCTTGGTAATTCTATTGATCCTTTTCAAACGATTGACCAATACGGTGCTGATGCAACCCGGTGGTATATGATTTCTAATGCAAATCCTTGGGATAATTTAAAATTTNATATTGAAGGGGTAGAGGAGGTTCAAAGGAGGTTTTTCGGAACCCTTCATAACATTTATTCTTTCTTTAGTCTTTATGCTAATATCGATAATTTTAAGAATAAAGAGAAAGCTATTATTTTAAATGATCGGGCTGAACTAGACCGATGGATTATTTCAGAACTAAACAGTTTAATTACTATAGTAGACAAGTCCTATGAGGAGTATGAACCAACAAAAGCAGCAAGGTCAATCTCTGAATTCACTCTAGAAAAGTTGAGTAACTGGTACGTCAGGCTATGTAGAAGGAGATTCTGGAAAGGAGATTATGAAAAAGATAAAATAGCTGCTTACCAAACACTNTTTGAATGTCTCCTAACCATTTCAAAATTAATCGCTCCAATCGCACCATTTTTCAGTGACTCTTTATACANAAATCTAACTGAAAATTCATTTTCAGAAAAATTTGAATCAGTTCACCTNTCAGAATTTCCATCTGCAAAAAAAGAATTTATAGACTCTGAATTAGAAAGTCAAATTAACAAAGCAAGAAACATAACCTCATTAGCTTTATCACTAAGAAAAAAGGAACAAATTAAGGTCAGACAGCCATTAGAAAAACTCATTATAGCTGTAAATAGTCCTTATGAAAAAGAGCAAATAGAGAGAATTAAATCTCAAGTAGNAAATGAGGTAAATATNAAAAAAATAGAATTTATAGACGATGATAGCGATATTTTGGTAAAGGAAATTAAACCCAATTTTAAAACTTTAGGTCCCAGATTTGGTAAAGAAATGGCAAGTATAGTGTCTANAATTAATGCATTTACGNAAAATGAAATCAAAACCCTAGAAGATGAAGGTGAAATAACCATCAATCATAACGAAAAAAATATTACTTTAGACATGAGCGAAGTTGAANTTTTGTCTAAAGATATTGAAGGCCTTCTTGTCGCCNATGGAAATGGATTGACAGTAGCACTGGATATTTCCCTAACTGAGGATTTGATTGAAGAGGGAATAGCAAGAGAACTTATAAATCGTATACAAAATATTAGAAAAAATAATGGCCTTGAGGTTACAGACAGGATCGATATTTCTTTCTTGGCAGATAAAAACCTTAAGAAAAAAATTAATAACAATATTAANTATATATGCACGGAAACACTCGGTCACAATATAATTTTCACAGATGAAATGGAGTCTGGAACCGAAGTAGTTTTTGANNACATTAAAACTAAAATAAAAATTAAAAAAATTTAATATGGCAACAGATGGAAAAGCTCGATACTCTGATGCAGAATTAGATGAGTTTAGAAAATTAATTGAAGATAAAATAAGCAAAGCTAAAGAGGACCTAGATCTGCTAAAAAGTGCTTACATGAATGACGGTAATAATGGTACGGAAGACACATCACCAACTTTCAAAGCATTTGAAGAAGGATCGGAAACAATGTCCAAAGAAGCCAATACACAATTGGCTATTCGTCAAGAAAAATTTATTCGAGACCTCAAGAATGCAATGATTAGAATTGAAAATAAAACCTATGGTATTTGTCGAGTAACAGGAAAATTAATCAATAAAAAAAGACTCTTACTCGTTCCTCATGCTACTCTAAGCATTGAGGCTAAAAACATGCAGAGGTAATAAGTGAAATTAAAGCTTTCCAATATTAATCTGAAAACAGCNATTTTCATTGTATTAGCAATACTTTTTATTGATCAAGNATCAAAGTTTTACATAAAACTNAACTTTGAACTTTCAAGTTATAAAAGTANTGCAATTGTTGACTGGGGGTTTTTTAAACTACTTTTTGTTGAAAACAAGGGAATGGCAATGGGTGCCAAATTAAATGATTTTCTNCCCTTTATTGGTGACAAAGCNGCTAAGCTTTNTCTGACTNTTTTTCGGCTATTTGCGATTGTAGGTATAGGTTATTGGTTGTTTGANAATATCAGAAAAAAAACTTCNAATCTTCTACGTTTAGCTTTATGCTTAATTTTTGCGGGTGCATTAGGTAACATAATTGATTCTGTTTTTTACGGACTTATTTTTTCACATAGTTATGGTCAAATAGCTACACTATTTCCAGAGGGAGGTGGATACGCCCCTATTTTTCAAGGGCATGTTGTTGACATGCTACAGTTTCCATTGGTTAGTTGGAAATGGCCAGACTGGATACCAAGAATCGGAGGTTCAAGTTATACGTTTTTTCAATATGTGTTTAATATTGCCGATACCTCTATTAGTTCAGGGGTAGGAATTCTTTTAGTTTTCAACAAAAGGATATTTAGTTAGAATGAGGGAATCTATAAATCCTATCTCTTGTAATTCCATAATCAATTGGGATGTCATGAATTTGAATATCTTCAATTCTCTCTATGGGATTAAAATATGACANTCCTACTTTAATNGTTTCCCTACTGCATTTTACTAAAAAACGATCGTAATATCCTTTCCCATACCCAACCCGATGGCCTTGATTATCAAAGATTAATAATGGAACAAAAACAACGTCAATTTGAATAGGATTGATTTTAATTCCATGCTGTGGCTCAGGAATTCCAAAGTTATTTATTTTTAAAGATGTTTGATCAGATAAAAGATAATGTTCTAATTGAAAATCATCTAATACTTTNGGAATAGCTGGCTGTTTGTCTTTTCCAAGCAGGATGGATAGTAAAATAGAAGTGTCAATCTCTTTATTTTGCTTTGAGGACATAAAAAGATGATAAACAGATTTATCCCAAATATTAAGTTCTAGAGTCCGATTTGCAATCTCAATNCTGAAATCATCAATTTGTTTAGAAGTAAACGTGCTTCTAATTTTTTTATAATGATTTCTTAACTCAAATTTTGAATAATTCAAAACAACTAATAAACTTAATCCTAAAATTAAAACATATAAATTTCCGCTCAAAGAAACTGTACTTTTTTATTGCCTACATAAAATGGTAACTTCGTGAAATGAAAAAAAAACCTATTAGCTTTCAGACTAAAACCTTACCAACTGATCCAGGTGTATATCAGTTTTTTTGTAAAGATGATACGGTAATTTATATTGGTAAAGCAAAAAATCTCAAAAAGAGGGTAACTTCCTATTTTAATAAAGTACACGATAATGCCAAAACCCGCATTCTCGTGAAAAAAATCGACCGACTAGAGCATATAGTTGTACCCTCAGAAGTTGATGCACTTTTACTAGAAAATAATCTAATAAAAAAATACCGCCCTAAGTACAATATACTTCTCAAGGACGACAAAACTTACCCATGGATTTGCATAAAAAAACAACCTTTTCCAAAAATATTTAGCACCAGAAAGGTTATTCAAGACGGTTCAGAATATTATGGCCCATACCCAAATGTCAAAACCCTTTATACACTAATTGATCTTGTTAAAGAAATTTATCCATTCCTAAACCATGAACTTAATCATTTAATTAAAGTTAATGATGAGAAAAATATAATAAAACTGTTTGAGGAGAATAAGAACTCTATAAGGCACTTAATTAATGGAAATTTTAAAAGTTCAATAGAAAAACTAAAAGCACAAATGGAAAAATTTTCTAAAGAGTTGGAGTTTGAGAAGGCAAATAAAATTAAAGTCAAGTTGGAATCTTTGAAAAATTATCAAGCTAAGTCAGCTGTNGTTAGCTCCAAAATTAATAATGTAGATGTATTCACAATAATTTCTGATGAAAGTTATGGTTATGTTAATTTTTTTCAAGTTGCCTTTGGTTCAATAATCAGATCCCATACAATTGAAATTAGGAAAAAACTAGAAGAAACAGATAAAGAATTATTATCCCTAGCAATAGTGAACTTGAGACAGAAATTTAATTCTNATTCAAAAGAAGTTTACTTACCTTTCGAAATTGATCTTGGTGATAAGTTAAAAGTAATTGTTCCGAAACTAGGTGATAAGAAAAAACTTGTAGAACTCTCACAGCGAAATGCCAAATTCTTCAAGTTAGAGCGATTGAAACAAATAAAAATTCTTGACCCTGATCGNCACGTTAGGCGTCTTATGGACCAAATGAAAGAAGATTTAAGACTAAACGAGAAACCAAATCATATAGAGTGTTTCGACAATTCAAATATTCAAGGTACAAATCCAACTGCAGCTTGTGTAGTATTTCGAAACGGAAAGCCTTCGAAAAAAGATTACAGACATTTTAAGATTAAAACTGTTAAAGGCGCAGATGATTTTGCATCAATGGNGGAGGTCGTTNATAGAAGATATAAACGGCTTTTAGATGAGTTTAAATCTTTACCCCAACTAATTATAATTGATGGAGGTAAAGGACAATTAACATCTGCTGTGAAAAGTCTTGAAAAGTTGGGATTAAGAAGAAAAATTGCTATTGTAGGCATTGCGAAACGTCTTGAGGAAATATACTTTCCTGAGGATAGTATTCCACTATATTTAGATAAAAAATCTGAAACACTTAAAATTATTCAGCAACTCCGAAACGAGGCCCACCGATTTGGGCTCAAACTACACAGAAAAATTAGAAGTAAAAACTCTCTTAAATCATCTTTGGATAATATTCAGGGAATTGGCCCCAAAACNAAGGAGCTATTGATAAAAGAGTTTAAGTCCTTTAAAAGAATAAAAGAGGCTCCCGAAAGTAAAATAATNAAACTATTAGGAAAAGTTAAAGGGGTAAATCTTTATAAGAATTTAGGTAAGTTATAAATATACTATTTCCAAAACTAAATAGTAAATCAATTTTAATTGATTTAATTAATTTTACTTTATGATGAGCTTGAAAAAATTCTCCCTCTTTTNAATAATACTTATTTGCTTTTTATTNAAGACGCATGGGCAATTAACCACNAAATNAGATAAAAATTCTACCCAAGAGATTCCCTTTANAGCNGGNGAATGGTTAGAATTTAGAATACATTATGGATTTTTTAATGCCAGTTTTGCCACTATTGAATTAGTTAAAGACACGCTTNATGNCTCACCTGTTTTTCATGCTAAAGGTTATGGTCGCACTATTGGACTGGCTAGGTTATTCTTTAAATTAGAAGATTATTATGATACTTACTTCGATGAAAAAAAAGTAATTCCTTATTGGTTTATTCGGGACATTTATGAAGGAGGATATACCAAAAATTTGGAGATTAATTTTGACCACAAAAAAAAAATTGCACTCGTTCACAACAAAAAAAATAATACCAAAGCAACTTTTCAAATTGCTGAAAATGCTCAGGACTTAATATCTGCTTTTTACTACTTAAGGACTTTTTATCCCAAAGAAAAAATGATAATTAATGATACTTTTAGTATAAATATGTTTTTTGATAACGAGAATTATGTTTTTAAAATGAAATACCTAGGAAAAGANTTAATCTCAACTAAGTTTGGNATAATTAGATGTATGAAATTTCGCCCTTATGTTCAATCTGGGAGAGTTTTTAGAGAAAAAGAGAGTGTAACGCTTTGGATTACAGATGATGAAAATAAGGTCCCCATAAGATTGCAAGCTGAGCTTGCTATTGGAGCNATAAAGGCTGACCTTAATAGGTTCAAAAACCTGAATCATCCATTTAAAATTATAGTTGATTAACTATACCTTTTGTTTATTACTTATAGGATAACTTTCTTTTAACTCGCTTGTGGTTTTTGACTTTAGTAAGTAATTTGTGTTTTGAAAAATTGAATTCGTACTATTTATGAATAAAATTTTTGTTATTATATATATTTTCTTTGCAGTTATTTTGATGACTGCATGTGAATTAAATTCCCCCCAAAAAGCGCGCGAAGATTTCTATCTTGATGTTATTGAACAACCAAAAAAACTGAAATATGGCTTTGATTTAGATTTATATAATATCGTAAAGAAAAAAGTCCGCCGTGGAGATACTTTTGGCACAATACTGGAAAACCATGGTATTGATTATCCAGAGGTCTATAATATTTTACAAGCCATCAAAAAGGATGTAAATGTTAAAAGATTAGTCGCTGGAAAACCATACCAACTATTATATACTAAAGATAGTATAGCCACACCCAAAGCATTTATCTATGAATATGACATTAGAAGTTATAAGGTCATTCAACTTCGTGACAGTATATATGGAAAACAAATTACCAAACCAATCAAATTAATTTTAAAGGAAGGAACTGGAATAATTAAGAATTCACTATATGAGACAATGGCAAACAGTGGACTAAATGATCAATTAACTTATTATCTTTCAGATGTATACGCATGGAATATTGATTTTTACAGTTTACGAAAAGGTGACCGCTTTAAAGTAATTTACACAGAAAAATACGTTGACGATACTATTTCAGTTGGCATAGAAAGAATAAAAGCTGCTTTTTTTGAACATGCAGGTAAAGAGTTTTATGCTTTTGAATTTCAGCCTGATTCGATAAATGGGATTGTGGAATACTTTGATGAAAGTGCTAAAAATTTAAGAAGGGCTTTTTTGAAAGCGCCTGTAAAATTTGGTCCTGTAACCTCAAGGTACAATTTAAAAAGAAGAATTGCTTATTATGGAAATCGAGTCAAGCCCCACCGGGGTACAGATTTTGCCGCCAGAATCGGGACTCCAATATTAGCTACAGCCGATGGTTTCGTTACAAAGTCTTCTTATACAAGGGGGAATGGAAACTATGTGACGATCAAGCATAATAATAAATATAGCACCCAATACTTACACATGAAACGTCGTAAGGTAAAATCGGGTCAGTTCGTAAAACAGGGCCAGGTAATTGGTTGGGTTGGCATGACAGGTTACACCTCTGGACCACATGTTTGTTATCGCTTCTGGAAAAATGGAAGACAAGTAGATCCATTCAAACAAAAATTACCAGAAGCAAAGCCTATTTCGGCTAAGTTAAAAACAGCTTATTTTAAAGCAATTAATGATTTGAAAACCCAACTCGATTGCATATCTTTTGAAAGCGAAATTAAATTTCTCACTAATTCAATAGTACTCTCTGAAAGTGACGTTAAATAAAAAAAATCCTAAAGCATTAGATTCTTGGAAAAAACTGCAATCCAATTTTAAAAATCTCTTCCAAAAAAATCTTTCTGAATATTTCGATGAAGATATAAATCGGGTTAAAAACCTTTCGATACAGTGGAAATCATTTTATGTTGATTATTCTAAAAACTTGATAGATCAATCTACACTTCAACTCTTAGTTCAATTAGCTAAAGAATCTGGACTTAAAAAGGGAATATCCTCCTATTTTAAAGGAGAAAAAATAAATGAGACTGAGGATAGAGCTGTTCTCCACACAGTGCTAAGACAAAAATCGACAGATGCACTAATTTGTAATGACAAAGATGTCATCAATGATATTAGTGAGGTAAATAATAAAATGTTTGCTTTTGCAAATAAAATTATTTCAGGAAAGTGGAAAGGCTACACAGGAAAACCAATTAATCATGTAGTAAATATTGGTATAGGAGGTTCGGATCTTGGACCTGCAATGGTTACCGAGGCTTTACAATACTACAGGAATCATTTAGCTATTACCTTTGTATCCAACATTGAGGGAGATCATGTTGAAGAGGTAATTAAGAAAATTGATCCAGAAAAAACCCTTTTTATTATTGTTTCCAAAAGCTTTACTACTGAAGAGACACTAAGTAATGCATACACTTTAAGAAAATGGTTTTTAAAACATGCTCCAGAAAATGCAGTAAGCAAACAATTTATTGCAGTCTCCACTAACTTAGAGAAGGCTAACTCTTTTGGCATATCAAAGGAAAATATTTTCCCTATGAATGACTGGGTCGGAGGTAGGTTTTCATTATGGAGTTCAGTTGGCCTAAGCATATGTCTCGCAGTAGGACCCGATAACTTTCAGAAGTTGTTAAGTGGTGCGGGAGAAATGGATTATCATTTTCGTTCTGCTGATTTCAAAGAAAATATCCCAGTAATTTTAGCTCTCATAACGATATGGTATAACAATTTTTGGGGAATTGAAACTGAGGCAATCATTCCTTATTCCGAATACCTTAAAAGTTTCCCTGCCTATCTTCAGCAAGGCATTATGGAAAGTAACGGAAAAGGGATTGATAGAAATGGAAANCCTGTAGATTATCAAACTGGAAATATTATCTGGGGAGCTTCAGGAACAAATGCGCAGCACGCATTCTTTCAATTGATGCATCAAGGGACAAAGCTTGTTCCTGCAGATTTTATTGGATTTGCCAAACCTCTTCATGAGGGAAATGATCACCATGACAAACTAATGTCTAACTTTTTTGCACAAACTCAAGCTTTAATGCTTGGTAAGAGTGCCAATAAAGTTACAAGTGAAATGAAATTAAAAGGAAAATCTGATGCCGAAATAAAAAAAATATTACCATTTAAAGTTTTTGATGGCAATCGCCCCTCCACAACTATATTTATAGATCAACTAACACCTTTTAATCTAGGTGCTTTAATTGCTTTATANGAACACCGTATTTTTGTTCAGGGTATGATTTGGAATATATTCAGTTATGACCAATGGGGAGTAGAATTAGGTAAACAACTAGCTAAAAAAATTCTTGGGGACTTTGACAGTTATAATTTAGACCATCATGATCCCTCTACTTCTGCATTAATAAATCATTATAAAAAATTTAGAATCTAATGTCTTTNAGCTTGAGCTGCAGAGAAGNTTCTCCTCCATACTGGTTTTCATCAATAGTATAAAGTAATTGNAAAGGATCACGGCTTTTTATTCTGCTAATATGATTTGCCATTCCGAATCCAATACCCGAAATAGTAGACTTAGAATCATCTATGACACTTAATTTAAGATGGCTTTTATAATCTCCTACAGCTCGAGATTTTCCTTCATCTAGGCAATTCTTTGTCATAAAAATAGGCCTCATATTACCTGGGCCAAAAGGACCCATTTGATTGATAATACGAAAAAATTTAGGCGTTATTCTATCCAAAGATATTTCCATATCATAGTTAATGGTAGGGATTCTTTGCTCTGGTTTAATAATATCTGAAACAGCTTGTTCAAAAGCTTTCTTAAAACCAATATACTCTTCAGCTTTTATTGTNAGTCCTGCAGCATAAGGATGTCCTCCAAATTTTTNGATATGTCCCTTACAAGTGTTTAAAATTTGNTAGATATCCACTCCGTTTACTGACCTCACCGAACCAGTAAAAAAGTCTCCCGATGAAGTAAATACANCCGTAGGCCTNTAGTAAGTTTCAATCAATCTTGAGGCAACTATTCCAATAACACCCTTATGCCAGTCAGATTGGAAAACAACACTAGAGTAATTTTCTTGCTCCTTATTTTGAGCTATTTGATCTAGNGCCTGTTGTGTTATGCGTTCATCTANAGCTTTTCTCTCGCTGTTCANTAGCTCAATAGCTCTGGCTCTNGATAGTGCATCNGTAGGATCTTTAGAGAGTAATAATTCTACTGCATACTTCCCATGCTTTATCCTTCCTGCTCCATTTATTCTTGGGGCAATTTTAAATACAAGATCTGATATATTCAATTTTCTTTTAAGTCCAGAAATGAAATACTTTATTCCCTCCCTTGGGCGATTTTGAATTTGTTTTAATCCATGATGAGCTAAAATCCTATTCTCTCCCAGAATGGGNACAATATCAGCTGCAATTGCCATAGCTACTAAGTCTATGTAATTAAGAGTNGTTTCTAATGGCAGACCGCGATGCTGGGTTAAGGCCTGAATTAGTTTGAACCCAATTCCACATCCACACAAATCTTTGAAAGGATAGTTACAATTATTTTGTTTAGGATCTAAAACGGCAACTGCATCAGGTATCTTAGCTCCAGGAAGGTGGTGNTCGCAGATTATAAAATCTATCCCCATTTTTTTAGCGTAAGCGACATTAACTAATTCATTTATGCCACAATCTAAAGCAATAACTAATCGAATACCCTCTTTTTTGGCATGTTTAATTCCTTTTTTTGATATTCCATATCCCTCCTCATAACGATCAGGAATGTAGAAGCTGCAATGAGGATAAAAAGAAGTTATGTAAGAAAAAACCAATGCTACAGAAGTAGTACCATCCACATCATAGTCTCCATATACCATAATTTTTTCTTGATTTTTTATAGCAGCTAATATCCTTTCTACTGCTGACTCCATTCCTAACATTAAATAAGGATTGTGCANGTCTGTAATATCTGGTCGAAAAAAACTTTTGGCTGTATCAAAATCTTCAATTCCTCGCTGAACCAATAAATTCGCTATTTCAAATGGAACACCAATATTATTTTGTAATGCTTTAATTTTTAANTTTTCAGCCAGTGGTTTTGGTTTCCATTCCATCATAGATTATTNTTTTGATAACCAGCTATACAAATGACAAATTCTCCNTTAATTTTTTTCTTTGTATAATATTCAATCGCCTCACACAATACGCCTCTAAAAGTTTCCTCATAAATCTTTGAAAGCTCCCTAGAAATACTAACTAACCTATCCGGACCAAAAAAATCAACTAATTGAGATAATGTTTTCATTAGTTTATGAGGAGATTCATAAAAAATTATGGTTCTTGGTTCATNAACTAGATTTTCTAATCGCTTCTTCCTCCCNTTTTTGGTAGGTAAAAATCCCTCAAATATAAATCTATCAGAAGGTAAGCCACTCTGAATTAGAGCAGGAATGAGAGCCGTAGGGCCTGGTAAGCATTCTACTTCGATTTTATTTGCTATAGCTTCACGAACCAATAAAAAACCAGGATCTGATATACCTGGGGTACCAGCATCAGATATGACAGCAATAGTTTGTCCAGATTNTAACTTTGAAATTACTTCAAGAAGTTTTCTGTGTTCATTTTTCATATGAAAACTCTCCAACGACTTTTCAATACTAAAGTGTTTAAGCAANTTTCGACTAGTNCTAGTATCTTCTGCCAAAATCAGATTTGATTTATTTAATATTTCAACAGCTCTGAAGGTCATATCTCCAAGATTGCCAATAGGTGTTGGTACTAAAAAAAGCTTCCCCATAAAAATTATAGATTATTTAAGTAATTTCTTTCTAAAAGTTGTTTTCTATAATTTTAA
Organism: Flavobacteriaceae bacterium; assembly: GCA_002695445.1. GTDB lineage: Bacteria > Bacteroidota > Bacteroidia > Flavobacteriales > Flavobacteriaceae > UBA8316. The sequence goes on along the minus strand of NZOY01000011.1, from coordinate 43,811 downwards.
AAAAACGTTCNTCATATAGCTCCTTCCCTTTCCAGTTATCATAATCTGGCTTAACCATNTCTAAAATAAACGCTTTTGCTTGATTCCAATCTTGAAAAGTAGAAATTTGGGAGATTGCTCTCTGATAGTCATTTGTATTTTTATTAAATAAATGTTTAATAAATGCCAGACGATCATTTAAATCGATTTGTAAGCCTTTGGAAAATCTATCATTTAACCTTTCTTTAATAAGTTCTTTTTGGGGGGTTGAATCTTCTTTTATTTTGTTATCTAAATCAAGATTGCTCGATATTTCTATTTCAGCCTCATAATTTTTGGTATCAGGGGTTTCTTTGTTAGTTTCTATAGTTGAATTTCTACTTTGACTTAAACTATCAGAAAAATCCTCATCTATAACTCCTTTTTCATTAACATGAATAAAGTCTATTTCCATGTCATATTTTGACTTTAATTCCAACCAAAAATCCTCGCTAAACCCTTCAGAATTTTTTATAAGNATGAGTTGTTCTAATAAGGAGAGTGTTTGATCGTATACCTTTTGAAAATTTGATTCATCACTATTTTCCAAAATTTCTTTTGCAATTCTACAAAGTTCTTGAAAAATTTTATTAGACATAAATTGTACAATTACAANCGTTAGATTTAATACCTTTGTTTTTTTTGAAAATTACAAAATGTTTTTAGAAAATCCTGTAAACCATAACGAACAATTTGGCTGGATCGAAGTAATATGTGGATCCATGTTTTCAGGAAAAACTGAGGAGTTAATTCGTCGTTTGAAACGTGCACAATTAGCGAANCAAAAAATTNAGATTTTTAAACCCTNAATAGATCAACGATTTGACAATAATCTTGTGATATCACACGATGCTAATCAAATTCACTCAACCGCTGTTCCAGCAGCTGCAAATATTTCGGTTTTAGCAAATGATTGTAAAGTTATAGGAATAGATGAAGCACAATTTTTTGATAATGAAATTGTAGAAGTATGTAATAATCTTGCCAATCATGGAGCTCGTGTAATTGTTGCAGGTCTGGATCTAGATTATAAAGGTAAACCTTTTGGGCCAATGCCAGCGCTAATGGCTACTGCGGAATATGTAACGAAAGTTCACGCCATTTGCTCACATACAGGAAATCTCGCCCAGTATAGCCATAGAAAGTCAGACAAAAAAAACCTTATCCTTGTTGGTGAAAAAGATGATTATGAACCTCTAAGTCGTTCAGCATTTATTAAAGTAAATGAAAGAAAACATAAGAATAAAAAGAGATGACCTTTGAGACTAATTGAAATTGACTTAAAAAAACTTACACATAATTATAATTTTCTAAGGAGCCAGCTTGACCCAAAGGTTAAAATGATTGGAGTGGTTAAGGCAAATGCATATGGAAGCTCAATCAACATTATAGCTCATAAATTGGTCGAATTAGGTATTGAAGCTCTAGCAGTGGCATATGTAGATGAAGGAATAGTTTTGAAAAAAGCAGGGATTGAAGTACCTGTTTTAGTATTCTATCCCCAAGTTCATAATTTTAAAAAGGTAATTGAATATCAGTTAGAGCCAGCGCTTTACAGTAAGAGAAGTTGGCTGAATTTTAAAAAGTTAGTTAAAGAAACTCAGAATTTAGATTATCCAGTTCACATTAAATACAATACTGGACTTAATCGTATAGGATTTAATCCGAGCGAAATTGAATGGGTAATAAAAGAAATTAAAGAAAATATTTTCCATGTAAAAAGCGTTTATTCTCATTTAGCTTACTCAGAAGCAACAAGACCTGATCAAAAAACAAATTTTCAAATTGAACTTTTTCAAAAAATAATCGATACACATAATAAAAATTCGAAAGAAAAAATTGATTTTCACCTATTGAATACTTCTGGAATTTTTAACTATCCAAACCTTCATTTGGACTATGTAAGAACAGGTATTGGACTTTATGGGTTCGCTAACCAAACTCAATGGAATAAAAAACTAAAACCTTTAGCTGTTTTAAAAACAACTATAACCCAAATCCATAATGTAAATAAAGGAGAAACAGTTGGATATAATTTTGGATGGACAGCTAAAAATGATACTAAGATTGCAGTATTGCCCATAGGCCATGCAGATGGAATTTCAAGATATTACGGCCATGGAAAAGGTTGGGTTTTGATTAATGGTAAAAAAGCACATATGGTTGGAAATATATGTATGGATATGACCATGGTTGAAATTGGTAAAATAAATTGTGATGAGGGAAATGAAGTAATTATATTTGGAACTCAGTCTAGAGCTGATGATCTTGCAGAAGAATCAGGAACAATCTCATATGAACTACTTTCAGGTCTTGGGTCAAGAATCTCTAGAAAAGTTATTCAATAATTCCAATAATTTGTGTATTGCAAATAAAATAATTTGTTTGATTTTTGAAAAAAAACATTTCAAGGTTGTAAGCCAAATTTTAAAAACTAATTTTACAAAAATTTAGATATGAAACTAGCGATCGTTGGAGCTACTGGAATGGTTGGTGAAGTTATGTTACAAGTACTCTCAGAACGTAATTTCCCAATTACAGAGTTGATTCCTGTTGCCTCTGCTCGATCAGTAGGTAAGAAAATTGATTTTAAGGAGAGAAGTTTTAAAGTTGTAGGGCTATCTAATGCAGTTTCCATGAGTCCAGATATTGCATTGTTTTCAGCTGGTGGAGANACNTCGATGGAATGGGCGCCTAAATTCGCTGAGCAAGGAACAGTGGTAATTGATAACTCCTCTGCTTGGCGTATGGATCCCAGTAAGAAATTAATTATTCCTGAGATCAATGCANATATTCTAACTAAGGAAGATAAAATAATTGCAAATCCTAACTGCTCTACTATTCAAATGTTAATGGCATTAGCCCCGTTGAAAAATAAGTACGGCATCAAACGTATTGTAGTTTCAACCTACCAATCTATTACTGGAACTGGAGTAAAAGCAGTACAGCAATTAGAAAATGAATATAATAATGTANAAGGGCCAATGGCTTATCCCTACCCNATCCATAGGAATGCATTGCCACACTGNGATGATTTCATGAATAATGGATATACCAAAGAGGAAATGAAACTANTAAATGAAACTCATAAAATCTTTGGTGATGAGAGTATTGGGGTAACGGCTACAGCGATTAGAATACCTGTTGTAGGAGGACATAGTGAATCTGTTAACGTTCAGCTAAAAAGAGAATTTGAATTAAATGANGTAAGAAAATTATTATATGAAAGTCCGGGAATAATTGTACAAGATAACCCAGAGACTAATAGCTATCCAATGCCCATCTATTCGGAAGGTAAAGATGAAGTTTTTGTTGGAAGAGTAAGAAGAGACTTTTCCCAAGAAAACTCTCTTAATCTATGGGTTGTTTCAGATAACCTTAGAAAGGGGGCAGCAACCAATACAATTCAAATTGCAGAATATCTAATTAATAAAGATTATATATAATTTTAAATTTATTAACTAGGTTTCAATTTATTAAATGAAAACATAAATACACGAATTCATTTGTTTAGATTATCAATATAATGATTAATTATTTTTGTTAATCTAACCCTTTCCTGGATTACAACTTTTTAAGTTGAATTATATTATTAAATAGGTTTCTAGTCACCCATTGAGAATGAGTCCATAAATTTTGTTGTATAATCTCCCGAGATATAATCAGGGTGGTCCATTAACCTCCTATGAAACGGAATGGTAGTTTTTATACCTTCAATAACAAATTCGTCCAATGCACGTTTCATTTTGTTTATTGCTTCCTCTCTGGTTTGTGCAGTGGTTATTAGTTTCGCAATCATTGAGTCATAATGTGGAGGTATAATATAACCGCTGTAAACATGGGTATCAAGTCTGACACCATGGCCTCCCGGAAAGTGTAAAGTACTAATTAAGCCGGGACTGGGTCTAAAATCATTATATGGGTCTTCAGCATTAATCCTACACTCTATAGAATGCATTTTGGGCAAATAATTTTTACCAGAAATTGCAATCCCTGCTGCAACCAAAATTTGCTCACGAATTAAATCAAAATTAATTACCTGCTCAGTAATGGGATGCTCGACCTGAATTCGAGTATTCATCTCCATAAAATAAAAATTTCGATGTTTATCCACTAAAAATTCAACAGTTCCAGCACCCTCGTATTTAATAAACTCTGCAGCTTTTATTGCAGCCTCTCCCATTTTCTCCCTTAATTCTTTAGTCATGAAAGGGGATGGGGTTTCCTCTGTTAATTTTTGATGCCTCCTCTGAACAGAGCAGTCTCTCTCAGAAAGATGACAGGCATTTCCATTGGTATCACCAACTATTTGTATCTCTATATGACGAGGCTCTTCGATCAGTTTCTCCATATACATTCTATTATTACCAAATGAGGCTAAAGCCTCTTGTCGTGAACTCTCCCAAGCCTTTTCTAGATTGTCTACGGACCAAACAGCACGCATTCCTTTACCTCCTCCACCAGCAGTAGCCTTAAGCATAATTGGGTAACCTATTTTTTTAGCTATTTTTTTTGCATCTTGAAAAGATTCTAATACCCCGTCAGATCCTGGAATTGTTGGCACTCCAGCGGCTTTCATAGTTGCAATTGCACTAGCTTTATCCCCCATTTTTTCAATCATTTCTGCAGAGGCTCCAATAAATTTAATCCCGTGCTCTTTACAAATTTTAGAAAATTTAGCGTTTTCAGATAAAAACCCGTAGCCAGGGTGAATAGCATCAGCATTGCATATTTCTGCTGCAGCCATAATGTTAGCCATTTTTAAATAGGAATCCGAGCTTGGGGCAGGGCCAATACAAACAGCTTCATCAGCAAAACGGACATGTAGGCTTTCCTCGTCNGCAGTGGAGTATACGGCTACAGTTTTTATCCCCATCTCTTTGCAAGTTCTAATCAATCGCATAGCAATCTCTCCTCTATTGGCAATTAAAATTTTCTTAAACATTTTGGAAATAATTATACTGGTTCTACTAAAAATAAAGGTTGGTCGAATTCAACTGGTGAAGAGTCGTCAACCAATATTTTAACAATTTTACCACTAACCTCTGACTCAATTTCATTAAATAACTTCATAGCTTCAACAACACAAAGAATATCACCCTCATTGATAATATCTCCAACCTCAATGAATACTTTTTTATCTGGAGATGGTTTACGATAAAAAGTACCAATCATTGGTGATTTGATNGTAATTAAATTATTTTGGGATTCTTCANGGATAGTTTCATTTATTTTTTGATTNGGCAAGTCTTTTGCANGAGAAACGGTCTCNTGCATTGGTTCTGAAATNATANTTGCTGTATTGGGGATAAGTTGATTGGCAGGANGNATTTCCTGAGAAGTGCTTTCCGCATTTACTTTAATAGTAATCTTAAAATCATCTGTCTCAAGTTTTACCTCATGCGCTCCTGATTTAGCAACAAATTTAATTAAGTTTTGAATTTCTTTAATTTCCATTTTTAAATAATTTATATTTTAATATGACCATGTAAGATATGCTGCTCCCCATGTGAATCCTCCACCAAAAGCCGCAAAGATTAATTTATCTCCGGGACGAAGTTTTTTTTCATAATCTTTGAGCAATAAAGGTAGAGTTGCAGCAGTAGTATTACCGTACTTTTCAATATTCCTCATTACTTTTTCAGTAGGAAGATTAATCCGTTTAGCTGTAGCGTCAATTATTCTGCTATTAGCTTGATGTGGAACTAAATAGGCAATTTTTTTTGGGTCAATTTTATTTCGCTTAATGATTTGTTCAGTAGCATCACTCATTCTTGAAACAGCATATTTAAAAACCGTTTTTCCGTCTTGGTAAAGGTTATGCATTTTATTCTCAACAGTTAATCTAGATGTAGGTAAAAGGGATCCACCTGCTTTTATATTCAAATACTTTCTACCTGATCCATCAGATCTTAGATATTCGTCCTCCCATCCAAAATCAGAATCACTAGCTTCAAAAAGGACTGCTCCTGCACCATCTCCAAAAATAATACAGGTAGCTCTATCTTCATAATCAACTATAGAGGACATTTTATCAGCCCCAATTAAAAGTACATTTTTATAACGACCAGAGGTAATCATACTTGAAGCAGTTGACATTCCATACAAAAAACCTGAACATGCTGCTTGCAAATCATAGGCAAAAGCGTTTTCGGCTCCAATTTCTGAAGCNACTTGGGCAGCAGTGGCAGCAACGTGCATATCAGGTGTAATAGTAGCAACAATGACCACTTCAATTTTTTTTGGAGAAATTTTCTTTTTTCTTAGTAANTCCTTAGCTGCATTTATAGCCATGAAAGAGGTACCTTTGGATGGGTCTTTTAATATCCTTCTTTCTTTTATTCCAGTTCGNGCAATAATCCACTCATTGTTGGTTTCGACCATTTTTTCAAGGTCTGCATTAGTNAGCTTGTGTTTTGGAACATAAGCCCCCAGACATGAAATTGCAGCCTTTTTTGGGCCAGAAATAACATAATTCATCAGTAGATTAATTCCTTTTGAATCGTAAATATTATATGTGAAGATAGTAGTTTTTTACAGCATATGAAATCTTTGAATACAAAAACTCNTTAAACTATTTGAGAATTTAATANTANTCAAAAGTTAATNAAATTATGCTTCAGCTGNCTCAACATCATCAATTAGAACTTTTCCTCTGTAGTAAAGTTTTCCTTCGNACCAGTGGGCTCTATGATATAGATGTGCTTCTCCAGTAGATTTGCAATTAGCTATTTGGGGAGTCGAGGCTTTGTAATGGGTTCTTCTCTTGTCCCTCCTTGTTTTAGATATTTTTCTTTTAGGATGTGCCATTTTTCTACTAATTTATATCTTAAAAATTATAATAAGTCTTTTAATTTATCCCACCTAGGATCTGTTTGACCTGAAAGTGGATTTTCTCGGGGCTCGAGGTTTTTTAATTTTTCTAAAATCTCTGACTTGAGGGTTCCATTTTCAATTCCAGGATGAACTTTCTTTGCTGGTATAGAAAGAACCGTCATTTCATAAATATAAGGGGCCACATCAATTTGATAAGAATCATGTGGCAATATCAAAAGCTCGTCATCATTATAGTTATCAATCTCTCCAAATTTAACAATGAGATTGAAATCAGATTCAATTGAAAGATCAAAGAACTCATTAGTTACATCACAGGGTACTGTAACTTTCCCAGAGGCATTGAAATCTAATTTGAGCATATTTACTTTCTTTTCAAAAGCTAGATGAACTTTAACATCAGATTTTTTAAAGTCAAAAAAATTATAAATTTCAAAGAACTCATTGTTAATGTTAAATTCGAAATGATGAAGACCTTTCTTTAAACCCACAAAAGGTATAAGGAATGCTGAAATTTTCTCCATCATTTCTAGATTTGGAACGCAAATTTATAATAAAAAATTAAAATACTAGATCATAAGTCTTTTTAAGTTTGATTTAATTCATTGTGCTGCGAGTAGTTCTTTCGGTTTTGATAGATTTTTCTTGCGGTAAACATTGCCGATCTGAATGAATTTAACTTAGCAACACCTTTTCCAGCAATTTCAAAAGCTGTGCCATGATCAGGAGATGTTCTAACTCTACTTAGACCTGCAGTAAAATTCGTTCCCTCACCAAAAGTTAATGTTTTAAATGGNATAAGGCCTTGATCATGATATATCGCTAATACAGCATCAAAATTAATATACCGTTGATTTCCAAAAAATCCGTCTGCTGCATATGGTCCAAAGACCAAATGTCCTTTTTGACTCAATTCTTTAATAACAGGTTGCAAAATTTCATAGTCCTCTTTTCCAATAATGCCTTTATCCCCTGAGTGAGGATTTAATCCCATAACTGCAATTTTCGGACGGTTTAAATCAAAATCAAACTTCAAAGAATATTCTAACTGATCAATTTTTTTCTTAAGTAAATTGATTGAGATTTGATTACTAACATCTTTCAAAGGAATGTGATCAGTAACCAATGCAACTTTAAGTTCATCAGAAACCATAAACATCAGGCTTTCACCATTTAATAAATTTGCAAAATAAGAGGTATGACCTTTAAAGCTAAAGTTCTCTGATTGAATTGTGAGTTTATTTATGGGAGCAGTAACTAAGACATCAACATTCTCATCTTTCAATGCATATGAAGCTTCTTTGATTGATTCAAAAGCCATCAACCCAGCCTCTTTGGATTCTTGTCCAAATATGAGTTCTTCATCATGAAGATTTAAATTAAAAACATTAAGCTTTGAGTTATTATATTTTTTTATGTCCTTAAGTAAAAATAAATTGGTAGTTAAATTAAAATACGATTTTTGTTTTTCTAAAATTCTAATTGGTGCGAAAATAATAGGTATAAAAAAATCAAACATTCTTTTGTCTTCAAATATTTTTAAAATAATTTCAATACCAATCCCATTTGGATCACCCATAGAAATTCCTAGCTTAACTTTTTTGGACATTTAATTGGCTATTTATTGCTAATTTTAGAGCGTAAATTTAATTAAAATATATCTGATGTTTACTGGAATAATTGAGGAGTTTGGCAAAATAATTAAACTAAAAAGTGATAGGGAAAATCTTCATATAACATTAGAAAGCAATTTGACAAAAGAATTAAAAGTTGATCAAAGCTTAGCTCACAATGGTGTTTGTTTGACAGTAGTAAATATTAGGGAAAATCAGTATCAAGTTACAGCAGTTCAAGAAACGCTTCAGAAATCAAATCTTGGAAAATTGAAGTTAGGCGATTTTATGAATCTGGAAAGGGCAATGAAAATGAATGGAAGATTAGACGGTCATATTGTTCAAGGTCATGTAGATCAAATTGGGAAATGTACGAGGATTGAGAATAAAGGTGGAAGTTGGATGTTTGAATTTGAATATGACTCAGATCAAGGAAACATTACCATTGAAAAAGGATCTATTACTATTAATGGGGTTAGTCTTACTGTTGTAAATTCAGAAATTAATAGTTTCTCAGTTGCAATTATCCCTTACACCTACAAGCATACTAATTTCCATACTCTAAAAGTTGACGATATTGTAAATTTAGAATTTGATATGATTGGAAAGTATATCAAAAAGCTCCAATCTTTTTACAATTCTTAACTTTTTTGATTAAAATTTTTAAAAAATTGATTCGATATAAACTTCTCTGCTTATATTTGATAGTAGAAAGAAAATACTGTGACAACAGTTATGTTGAATTTAATATAGAAAGGAGGTGTCATATGTCTTACGAAAGTAATTTAAGGAAGTTAGGACAGCAGATACCATCGAGTATACTGTTCTAAACTATCCTTATCTATAGTAAAAATGCGAGTCGATGGACTCGCTTTTTTTTTAGTTTTTATTCAAAAATTATAATTTATAAGAATAATTATATTTACTCTCAATGAATAAAAAGACATTAGCAATTGTAATACCATGTTATAACGAAGCTAAGCGCTTACCAATTGAGAATTACAAATCTTTTTTTAAAAGAGTTCATGACGCATCAATCTTCTTTGTTAATGATGGGTCAAATGATCAAACTGAAAACTTAATTGAGGGGATCCGTGAAGATTTTAAAGATAATATCCATTTAATTTCTTTGAAGAAAAACAAAGGAAAAGCAGAAGCGGTTTCAACAGGGTTTAACCATGTATTAAAAAACTATAATTTTAAAAAAATTGCCTTTTTGGATGCTGATTTAGCCACTAGCTTAGAGGAGTGTTATCGATTAGCAAAATACGTTGAGGGAGAAATANATTTGGCTTTNGGTTCAAGAATTCTAAAGCTTGACAATAATATTAAAAGAAAATGGTACCGCTTTTTTTTAGGNAGAATCATTGCGACAGTTATTTCAAAAAGCTTAAAATTAAGCATATATGATTCTCAATGCGGCTGTAAAATTTTTGTTNCCCATTTAGCAGANGAAATTTTTAATCACCCATTTTTGTCAANATGGCTTTTTGATGTAGAAATATTTTTTCGAGCAATAAAGATATTTGGAAAAGAAAATATTAAAAAGCACATAAAAGAGATTCCATTAAGAGAATGGGTGGATACACCTGACTCTAAAGTAAGTCCCTGGTATTTTTTTCGACTTTGGTGGGACTTGTATAAAATTTCAAAAAAATATAAAAATTGATTGATATTAAATTAATTAAAAGAGACTTATTCACTAAATATGGCTTATTTTTTTGGCTACTGGTTTTAATTCGTGCTTTCTTCAACTCAGTTATACCACTAACTGATAAAACTGAAGCGCGATATGGGGAGGTTGCCAGATTAATGGTTGAAACAGGTGATTGGATAGTTCCTCAAATTGACTATGGAATACATTTTTGGGCTAAACCACCTTTATCAACTTGGCTTTCTGCATTAGCAGTAACTTTGATGGATGATGACGAATTTACATTTCGATTGCCGTATTTACTAATCGCTATAATTATTGCTTTATTAATGGGTCGATATGCCGTTCAAAAAAAAGTTAACTTTTTCATTCCTGGTATAATTCTTTTTACCCTACCTGAATTCTTTCTTCATTGTGGGGTTATCTCTACCGATTTAATGCTATCCTTTTCTTTAGCGTTAGCAATGTTAGGTTTTTGGGAATGTATTAATACAGACAAAAAGTCTTTGTGGGGTTATCTTTTTTTTGTTGGAATTGGTCTAGGATTACTGTCAAAAGGCCCTATTATTGGAGTTTTAGCTATTCCACCGATATTTATCTGGCTATTAAGATTTAGAGTTTCCCCAAAAAGGGTTTTCCAGTTACCTTGGCTATTGGGTATTTTTATTGTTTTGATAATTTCACTCCCTTGGTACTACTTGATTGAGAAAAATTCTCCGGGGTTCATTGATTATTTTATTATTGGGGAGCATTTTTTGAGATTTATAGACTCGAGCTGGACAGGCGACAAATACGGCTTTCCAAAGCAACAGCCACTTGGAATAATTTGGCTATTTTTAGTCGCTGGTTCCCTACCATGGTCATTTATAATTATTAGAAAAATTAAAGGTAAAATTAATACTATTTGGAATGATCAGTGGCAACTTTTTCTTTGGCTATGGATTTTATGGACTCCTCTTTTTTTTACTTTTTCAAAAAGTTTGATTCATACATATACATTACCAGTTATGATCCCTATTTCGCTAATAATTATTAATCAATGGAATTCCTTTAAAAAAGAGAAAACCAATTTAATTATCTCACTAAGCCTTCCTGTTATATTATTTGGAGCTTACTTTATAGAACCCACGCGACAAGCCNTAAGAAAAAGTACTGATAAATATATGGTTCAAAANTCCATNGATCAAGAAAAACCCTTATACGCTTTGTTATTTAAATCGTACTCTAGTCAGTTTTACTCAAAAGGTAAAATAAAGGTTTTAACTCCCATAGAATTGGAAAATATGGTAAAAAGCAAAAAAAAATTTTCAATAATTATACAGAATCGTCATAAAAGTCGTATTTCTCAAAACATCATAGAAAAGTTAAATCCCCAAATTATAAGAAAAAATGATGGTCTTTANACAATTAATTAACTCTGTGAATATTTAAGTCGATTCAATTATTTTTTAGCTACATCATCCTTGAAAATCAATTAACTTTGTTAATGCTACAGTTAAAAATAATCCNTTAGGAAGTTTAAATTAATATGCTCCAAAAACATCATTACTTCTTTATCCTGTTGTGTCTTTTATCGCAATTATTTTTTGGACAAATTAGTGGATTCGTTTTGGATAGTCAAAACANGGCCCCAATTGAATATGCTACTATTGTAATAAAAAANGGTACCGAGGTTTTGGATGGAACCATTTCAAAAAAAGATGGAAGTTTTGAAATAANTATAAATCCAAAATCAAATTATATTATTGATATTTCTTTCTTAGGATATGAAACTCAAAGTATTGACTCTTTTGAGATTGAAAAGGGCAATATGATTGCTTTGGGTGAAATTTTATTACAGCCAACACAAACTCAACTTGAAGAGGTAGTATTAAATTCAAATATTTCTTCAATTCAAAGTAAAATTGATCGACAAGTTTATGCTGCAAGTGAATTTTCAATTGCAAAAGGAGGAAATGCCTCAGACCTTATTCGAAATATTCCATCAATTAGTATAAATGCGATTGGTGAAATTAGCGTGAGAGGAAGTAGTGGATTTGTTGTTTTACTTAATGACAAACCAATACAGTCTGATGTTCAAAGTTTATTGAACCAAATTCCAGCAAATAGCATAAAAAATGTTGAAGTCATAACGGCACCTTCAGCTAAATATGATGCGGAAGGCAAGGCAGGAATTATCAATATTTTAACCTTAAAAAACACTTTCGAAGGAGACTATTTCCAAGTCAATACCCTTTTGGGGGCTCCCTCAATTCAAGATTATGAAAATGCTGAATCCGCTCAACGTTTTGGCGCTGACATTACCTACAATACCGTAAGGGAAAAATGGAATTTATCTACTGGTTTTAGCTTTCAGCGAAATGATATTTCTGGAAGAAGGGAAGGAGATGTTTATACGATAATTGGTGATAAATACACTCGTTTTCCTTCTGATGGAGAAAGAAGTTTTGATGAGGTTAATTATTCAGGTAGATTAACTGCAGACTACCAGCTGAGTAAAAATGATTTAATTTCTTTGGGGCTTTTTGCGGGAAAAAGAACCAAAGATCGAACAGCAGATATTTTGTATTATGCCAACTATGCCATTATTTCTGATATTAAATATGAGTTTCAATACTATAATGANAACCTAAGGATTAGAAAGAGTGATTTTGTTCTAGGTAGCCTCGATTACGAGCATAATTTTGAGAATAAAGCTGAATTAACTTCATCAATACTTTATGAGTATACTTTATTGGGTGGTCCAACTACTAATAGAAACCTTGGCCACCCAGATAATTCAATCATTTACCAGGACGAATACAATACTAATGACAACCCACTCTATGGTTTAAGAATCAATTTGGATTATAAGTTTAAACCGCTTTCTATTGGAACTTTAGAAATGGGATACCAATACAGGAACCTTGACCATACTGGAGATTTTGTTTACGAAAGGAAAAATAATGCTACGCAAATTTTTGAATTAATACCAGACTTTTCAAGTGAGGTAAATCTAAAGCGNTCAATNCATGCTGGATACCTACAATTCAATGGAAGTTTTGAAAAATGGGTTTTTGCTATGGGTCTTCGTTTAGAGAATATGGAAAGGGAATTGAANTTAAAAGATAAAACAGGATTTTTAGATGAAGATTATTCACTTGGTTTTACAAAGTTATTTCCTTCCGCTAGTTTGAATTATGAGGTTAATGAAAATACAAATATTAAGCTTGCTTATAGTAAGAGGATTGAAAGAACAACTACTTTTAAGATGAATCCATTTCCAGAAAGAGAACATTCAGAGACTCTAGAACAAGGAGATCCTAATTTACACCCAGAATTAATAGACCAAGTAGAAGTTGGATTTAATTTCAAGAATAATAATGGTGACAGTTTTTTCTCAAACATATATTACCGTAATGTGAACAACCTAATCAACCGAGTCAATACTATATATAATGATACCATTTTGAATCGAATATACTCTAATGTCGGAAATGCAAAGGCTTTTGGCGGAGAACTTGGTACAGAATTTACTGTAGCCAAAAAATTAAAAACATTCGCCTCATTCAATTTGTATAACTATCAAATTGATGGAGAATTTGATAAAAGNCCAATATCCTCTAAGGGAACTATATTCAGTTTAAATTTGAATAGTACTTATAGTTTTTCAGGCAATACATTTGCACAATTTAATTATAACTACTTATCTAATCGTATAACCGCTCAGGGACAAGACTCGAGGTTTTATTCTCCAAATTTAACCTTAACAAAACGTTTTTGGAACAATCAATTAACCGCATCCCTTCAATGGAAAAATATGGATATGGGATTAATGAATACNAATGAGCAGCGTATTACTACTTCCCGACCTGATAAATTTTACACCACTACTAATTATGTCTATGAAGTAGATATGATTTTATTCAGCCTAAGTTACAACTTCAATAACAGAAATAACACAGCTAAATTTATAGATAGTGAATTTGGTAAGCGAGAGTTCTAATTCAATTAGAATACAGTTTAATATCAATCACAAAAGGGCATTAATTTNGAATTTCTTTCGGTCAGGAAGTCAAGTCTAGTTAGTCAACCGCCCATGAAATTTAAAATTTTAATTAATTAAAAGTTCTGACCTTCTGTTAACCAAATCATTTGGCTTATCATACCATTGGGCAGGAAATATTTCTTTTGAAAAATTAAATCTAATATTGGGTTGATATTCCTTGATTAGGCTAAGTGTATTAAGCATAAGATTAGCCTCAGTCTCAGAATCAGCATTTTCAAGTAAAGTTTTTAAAATATTTTTATCGAATGAAATTTGATTTAACATTAAATACTCTGCAGCGCGAATTCTAACCAGATTTTCATTATCATTTTGTAGCAAGGTTTTAATTTCTGGAACTAGTCCATTTGCCTGCATTCCAAAAGAAGAACATACAATAAGCCCCCAATACCTTTTCCAAGGATTTTTATCTTTAAGAGCTGCCCTAATTTTTCCCTCCGCTTTATTATATGGGGCTAAGTTAAGATCAGCAATGGCAATTAATTCTGCTATGGCTGTTCTATTGTTTTGGCCAAAAGCAGTTGGATTTTCTAGAGCATTATCCAAAAGGTAGGGTTCAGGATAAAAACTTAGATCGGGCATTTCTAAGNTTCTTTCTCGGAGNTTNTCTCTCATTTGTAAAAGAATTTCCTTATAATCTTCTGACTTAGAAAGATCATTGACCTCNTGTGGATCTTGGTCAATATTGTATAATGCCTCAGGTCTTTTAGGTTGAAAAAACTGACTTTGAATATCATTNAGTTTACCATCTCTGTATAAACTCAACCACTCTTTGTAGGCAAGCATTTTGTAACGGTAAAAATTAAACAAAGCGTCCATATTAAATGGTTGGTAATTTCTAATATATTTTAAATTTCCAACCCTTAAAGTTCGGACCAAATCATATTTTTCATCAAATCTGTCTGCATATCCAAAGGCAGTATTTTTCTTTTTGATTTCAGATTTTTGAACACCTTTTCCCATAACAGGGGTACCATCCATTCCTACTGGAGGTGTGAGCCCAGCTAGGGAAAGTACTGTGGGAGCCAAATCTACAAACTCAATAAATGTCTGACTTCTAGAGCCTCTATCATAAGGGAATAAATGTTGCCACTTTTCGGGAACATATACAACCAATGGAATTTGTAGGCCGCTTTCATAAGCATATCCTTTACTTCTAGGTAATACCCCTCCATGGTCTCCATAATAAAATATTATGGTATCTTCCATCAATCCTTCTTCATCAAGTTCCTTCAAAAAATCCCCCATTTGTTTATCTGCAAGCTTATGTCTATTGTGAAAATGATAATATGAAAATCTAAAGGTTTTAGTGTTAGGGTGATAAGGAAAAACTTTGATGTGTTTCAAATCTTCGTTGGCTGTTTTGTCAATTGCTTCTTGACTAAAATGAAGATTTGATTCGTGAGTTACAGTGTAATTTTGGACGTGAAAAAAAGGTTGTCCTGGTTGCCTATTTCTATAAGTAGCTTTTGAGGAAGATTCATCCCATACCCCATCAGGTAAAATAAAATTATAATCTTGTTTAGAATTGTTAGTAGTATAGTAACCTGCCTCTTTCAAATAATAAGGCATTGGCTTAAGATCATTGGGAAGAGGTACGTGCTTGGCTCGACGGTGAAATTGGGTAAAAATTCTAGGTGCATAACAGCCTGTTATAAGGGTGCTTCTTGCAACAGAGCANACTGGTGCATTAGAAAAAGCATTATCAAAGACAATGCCCTTACTTGCTAATTTCTCAATCACTGGCATAATTGCACCATTTTCATTGTAAAGTTTCATGTGATGAGTGGAGTTGTCCTCAGTAGTTAGCCAAATAATATTGGGGCGCCGCGCAACTTCAAATAAATTACAGGATGAGTATGTAAATAATAAAGNAATTAATAGGAAAAATTTTCGCATTACGAAAATTATAACTGGGAGTAAGACGTTGGCAACAAGTAAGCTCTGGTTATACTGGAACAACAATTATCCTTATATGCTTTGTCACTTTTAAGTTTTTCCCAAGTAGGATGATTATAAAATTTTCCCCAATTTTCGTTTCTNTCATCGAGGTTTTCAAAAGATAGCAAATATGTCAAACANGGCATTCTATCCCCAGANATTTTTTCTCCAAAAAATACTGANCCAAAATCAAGCTGTTCAAATAAATCAATCTCTCCCTCGTTGAACATATTAACTTTTCTTCTAAAAGCATCCTCAGAATGACTTTCATAAGTCCTTAGCTCAAAAAATCTATTTTTAGAATTAGGCTTAACTAAACTTGGCATTCCTTCAAATGCATCAAAAAGTGAGGTAGCATAACGATTAAACATAGGTCTATTTTTCTTATTCAGTTTTACTGATGCTTCAGCATTATCTGGATCACTTTTTATTGAGCGGCTAACTGATTGATAAACTGTAATGTTAGGATAAGGAATAAATAGATAAAACTTTCTTGGCATATCCTCTGATGCTTCTTTAAAAACTCCAATATTCTTTATTCCCATTTTGTTTAGTTTAGGGATTAGATAATCCTCGAAATATTTATGAAAGTCATTAATATTTGATGATTGATAAAGCTCATATGTTCTTAATTCATAAAATTCCCTCTGAGCTAAAAGATTCACACAAAATAAAAATGCGGTTATTAAGACTAATTTTTTCATATTGAAAAAGTGTTTTGAGTAAATATAATTTTTTTAAATAATAAAAGTTAGGATAATTAAAGATTTAATCGAAATTATAAAAAAAGTCTTTTTTGCTAAAAAAAACAGTTTTTCGACAAAAAAATGGCCAAAATGAGCAGTTTTTCACTCAAAATCCATAAAAAATCACAAAAATTGGAAAATTTCAATTTATCAAGTTATCAATCTCTTGAGCTAATTTATGGTCCAATTCTGTAATAGAATTTTTATCATGAGTCCATAATTCAAAAGAAACTTCATTGTATATGTTTGTTATTTTTGGATGATGATTTAGTCTTTCAGAGACCTCACCTACTTGATTGATAAATTTTAATGCTTCTTTAAAATTTGCAAAATTGAAAGTTTTAATTAATTTACCGGAATTGGTGAACCATTTATTTGACATTTGAAATCTATTTTAGGATTAAAATTAAATAAACGCTTTGAAAAATAAAATATTAAAAGGATTCATTTTTAGCTTATTTCTGATTATTTCCTGCAAGAAAAATGATTCACAAAAACCTAACATTATTTATATTTTAGCTGATGATTTGGGGTATGGTGACATCAGAACATTTAATGCAAATGGAAAAATTAAAACTCCTAATATAGACATGCTTGCTAGTGATGGAATCAAATTTACCGATGCGCACACTTCTTCCTCAGTATGCACTCCGACCAGATATGGAATTCTAACAGGCAGATATAATTGGAGGAGTAAGCTGAAAAAAAGTGTATTGTCTGGCACTTCAAATGCACTGATTTCAAAAGATCGTACAACTGTAGCTTCTTTTTTGAAACAAAATGGTTACTTCACAGGTTTTATAGGTAAGTGGCATCTAGGATGGGATTGGTCTTTTTCAGATACAATTATTCATTATGATTCAAATCCTAATCAAACAAAAAAAACATTTTATGGTTTTGGTGAAAAAAATCATAGTTCAGCCGATAGAATTGATTTTTCAAAAAAAATAAATAACTCTCCCAATGATCTAGGTTTTGACTACTCCTATGGTCACTCTGGCTCTCTAGACATGCCCCCATATGTTTATGTAGAAAATGGAATTACAACTGCAAAAATAGATAGATTTACTTTTGCTCCAAAGCCTTATTCTTGGTGGAGATATGGCCCAACTGCATCAGACTTTGATCATGAACAGGTTACACCTAATTTTTTTGAAAAAGCTAAAACTTTCATTAAAAAAGCCGTCAAAAAAAATAAACCTTTTTTCTTATACCTCCCTCTACCATCTCCTCACACCCCAATTCTTCCAGTTAAAAAATGGCAAGGAAAAAGTGGCCTTAATTCATATGCTGATTTTGTTATGCAAATCGATGATCATATTGGAGAAGTAGATAACTTACTTAAAGATTTGAAGATTTCAAATAATACAATTATAATTTTTACTAGTGATAATGGTTGCTCGCCTGAGGCTAATTTCGATTTACTTTCCGAAAAAGGACACGACCCTAGCGGTGAATTTAGAGGACATAAAGCTGATATTTTTGAGGGTGGTCACAGAGTACCTTTTATTATAAAGTGGCCAAAAATAATTAAAGCAGGTTCTATTTCAAATAATACAATTTGCACTACAGATTTGATTGCTACATGTGCTGAAATTTTGAATATTAAGTTAAATGGAGATGAAGGTGTCGATAGTTTTTCAATGGTTCCACTTTTTTCAAAACAAACCCAAGATAACTTCAAAAGGTCATATACAATTCACCACTCCATAAATGGTAGCTTTGCNATCAGAAAGGGGGACTATAAGTTCATTTTTTGTCCAGACTCAGGAGGGTGGAG
Organism: Flavobacteriaceae bacterium; assembly: GCA_002695445.1. Taxonomy (GTDB): domain Bacteria; phylum Bacteroidota; class Bacteroidia; order Flavobacteriales; family Flavobacteriaceae; genus UBA8316. The sequence goes on along the minus strand of NZOY01000011.1, from coordinate 25,180 downwards.
TCCCCCGAAACCCTGGAGTAATGAAGGTGAGAATCTCCCGAAATTCCAACTTTACAATCTAAATAGTGACCCTTCAGAATCGAATAACTTATTTGGTAAATTTCCTAAACTAGAAAAAGANCTTATAACAATATTTAAAAATGCAATTACAAATGGAAGAACCACTGATGGTCCTATTCAAGAAAATTTTCCCACAAATCGTTTTAATGAAAAATGGGAGCCTCTAGCAATATTTTTCTAGAAATTGATTTGAGCTTAAAACTTGAAAGTTCCAGATCCTAATTCNACCTCAATATGGTTTTCTGATTGTGAAAGCACTTTAACTGTGCTATCAAAACTTATGCTAGAAAAATTTGATCCATTTAATTTTATTTTTGCTCCTTTTGATATTATTACCCCTTTAGAGTCTTTTAAATATATCGTTACTGGCGAATCTGATTCAAAACCAAAATTATTATTATGGGAAAAATATGTTCCGGAGTCTACAAAAAAAGAATTCACATTATCTGATTTTTTTCGACACCAAATAAAATCCCCTGAGGCAGAGAATGTNTCAACTTCAACAGACTTTTTTTTTGAAGAAATTATGTAATCTGTATAGGAATTAACAGAAAATTTTATTCCATCAAAATTATCTGACTGAATCTTTTCAAAATTAGGCTTTGATACTAAATTACTGTTCGGGAATATTAAAGTAGAAATTGATTTATTTAATGATTCATTTTCTAGGCTGTAAACCGATTCCAATCTATTATGCTCTGGATAACCTGGATACCTATCTTGAACTGCTGATATTGATTTCTCAATATTTACCTCATTTGGTGGAGTTAGATAATAAAAAGTTGCTTTTGTAAGAGGAATAGAAGCCTTATGATCAATAGGAGCCGTATATTCTCTTTTAGCTTCAGTAATATTTACTTCTTTTTCACTAGACGGGTGAAAATAAATTTTGATTTTATCACTAATATTTGATGCTTCAATTCTATCGTTTACAATAAAATAGCCAGGAGTGGAAGACGTAGTGTGAACTAAAATTAAATCTCTGTAATGACTTGTAAACCTAATTGCATCTCTATCATCACCTCGAGCATAATCAATCCCTTCACTGGTAAATCCATCAATAATTCCTCCTCCAGTAAATGAGTTATGATTTTCTCCATTAATAGTTAAGGTGTTATTAAGTTTGGCTGCTCTTGTTGGTGCTCCAAGCCTTCCGCCATTAACCAATAATCGATTCCCCAGGCCTGAAAGAGAGAGACCATTAACCTCATTATGAGTATGCCACTCATTTTGAGAGGTAATATTATATAAAACACCTTGTAAACCATAGTTAGTGTCAACAGGATCTCTGAAAAAAGCTCCCCCATTTTCATAAATTTTGCTAGTGGGTAAAACTGGAGGTGGTAGCTTTTCCTTAGGCACAATATAGGTTAAAACATGTCCGATTGGCTGAGACCCTTCAAGAAACCATGAGGCGTATCCAGCTGCCTCATTGTCAAAGTTTACTACCCTACGATAAAGCATCGAATTTCCAACAGATTCAGTTGGGAGCATATCACCAAAAATGGCTAATTCTTTTGCAGGGTTAATACTTGACCCAAACTGCCATCGCATAAATTTTTGTATCCTTTCATTGCTGTAATATCTTTTATCAATTCCAGTAAACTCAAGAACATCCATATAGCCTGACTTTGAGACTCTACTGTCCCCACCCCCAACCCTTGACCACGCATAGGTATTTGTAACGGGGCTTACTCCATCGGGGGTAATTTGATTAATTAAAGCATAATAGTAAGTATCATCTTTTGATGTTCTATCTCCTTTATATATATCCCAAGTTCCATGAGTCCCATATCTTGCTGTTTTCCATGATCCAGTCCTATTTACCCTAAAGATTCTCTCAGAAATCAAATCCTCACATTTAATAATATCCTCTAATGATAGTGAATCGTAAACAATATCTAAAGCAAGAATAGCAGAAAAAAAAGCACCAAGATTTGGAACTACTTTACCCCAGTCAGATGATTGTTGAATATCAAGGGTGGAGAACCTATTTAAAATTACATCTCTAACCTTATTGGCATATATTTCCTTTTTTGAATCATCCAAAATGTATGCTAATGCAACGGCTCCAACATATTTTTGTAGTGACCCATAATGATTTGACGAAATAGAATTATTCGCTCTGGATATTGCGTCTTCTTTCATTGATTTCCATGGTTCAATATCTGCTTTTTCCCTAAGCTCATTATACATATCTTTTGTTACTATCAAAAAAGGATGATTCGTCTCTTTTTCTCTTGGAATTTCGTTTTCTGAACTATTGTTAATTTGAGATTGAGATATAACATCTCTTCCCCCCGAAGAATCTTTTCCACATGAGATTATAATAAGAGTAAATAATAAGATTTTAATTGTTTTCACAATCTTCATATTATTGGAAATAAATATAAATAATAAAATAATAATTAAAGTTTATTAATAAATGTAATATAATCATAGGTTAATCTTTATTAGCTTTGTATAATAAATGACTTAAACATTTTTATTGGATACTGAAAATTTTGAATCATGAAAAAAGCAACTAAATTATTATCCCTTTTAATTTCAATAACTGTTATAAGTGCTTGGACAATTCGATTTAATTTACCCTCTATTTTTAGAGGTGGTGAGGCTGAAAATATGCTAGAGGAATTTACATTATATGGTCTTAGTAATTCAACAATGATAATTGTTGGTGTTACCAAAGTTATTGTATCCATATTACTAGTTTTAGGAGCATTTAAGTTTAAATCTCTAGTAAAACCATCTGCTGGAATAATGGCCATGTTTATGATCGGTGCGGTTTATTTTCATTTTAGTGTTGGTGATGGTATTATTCCAACAATCCCCTCAGCTTCGATGCTATTATCTTGNTTCATAATTCTTTTTCTAGAGTCTAAGTCATAATAAATAAANTACTCNAATTAAACTTAATTGGCTATTTGAAATCCACTAACAGTTTATTTGATACAAATCATATCAAAATATAACAATATGTGATTCAAATACATTAATAAAATAAAATTTAATTAATCATTATATTTGATTAGATCCTATACTTTCTAATAGCGATGGTGATGCTTTATTTTAAAAAAAAATATTTATATTTTTTTCTAGTCATATACATTCTAGTAACATGGGGTTGTGTGGAAAACCGCCCTATGGTAATCGTTGAAAATATTGATAAGTTACCTGATAAATTGGATTTTAACTTTCATGTTAAACCAATATTATCTGATAAATGCTTTGCCTGCCACGGACCTGACAGCAAAAAGAGAAAAGCCAACCTTAGATTAGATATAAATGAGAATACAGCCACTAAATCAAATGAAAAAACACTTACCATTAATGATATAAAATCTAGTTTAATCAAAAGATTAACTTCAGACGACCCAGAAATAAGAATGCCTCCCCCAGACTTTCACTTATCTTTGACGGAAAAGGAAATTGCTACTATCATTAAATGGGTCGACCAAGGGGCAAAATATCAAAACCATTGGTCGTTTTTGCCTTTAATTGACAAGCCACTGCCAAAACTGGATAAATCGGAACAGTTGCGAAATGAGATAGACTATTTTATCCAAAAAAAATTAGAAAGAAATGGATTTAAACAGGCATCGAAAGCTTCACCAGAAAATTTAATAAGAAGATTAAGCTTTACACTTAAGGGATTACCTCCAGAATTAAAAGAGGTTGATAAATTTATAAGTAATCCCTCCTATAAAGCATATGAAAGTTTAATTGATCAATATTTAAATTCTCCAAGATATGGGGAGTTAATGGCCAATATATGGATGGATGTTGCTCGATATGCAGATTCTGATGGATATTTAGATGATAAGCATCGGGATTTTAGTCCATGGAGAGATTGGGTGATAAAAGCTTTTAATGANAATATGCCTTACGACCAGTTCGTCACAAACCAACTTGCCGGCGATCTTATTAAAAATGCTAATCAAGAAAGTATAAAAGCAACTGCATTTAATAGACTNCACAAGAAAAACTCTGAGGCTGGAATAATCTTCGAAGAATATAGGTCTGAATATGTCGCAGATAGAACGATAACTTTCGGTAGTGCATTTTTGGGAATGACTTTAGAATGTGCTNGGTGTCATGACCACAAATATGACCCTATAAGTCAAAAAAACTTTTACGAATTGTCAAGTTTTTTTAATAATACGTTTGAGATGGGTTCTGCTGTTTATGGTCCAGGTCAAATCCCAGGTCCGTCTCTATTACTCACAAATCAGAAAGAGCAGGAGCTTATAAAATACATTGAGGACGAATTAGAAATAAAGCAAAAAGAAATTGAAGTAGAAAAAAAATCNCNAAATGAATTATTTGAAAAATGGTGGTCAAGCCCAAAAANAGTGTTTAGCGATATAGAAAAGAGCTCCAAGGACGGATTAATTGCCTACTACCCCTTTGATAATTTTTATCAGGAAGCTGAAGGTGAAAAGTTCATAAGTCCGCCTGTCATATCTAAATTAAAACCGGCATTTATTAAAGAACCTATTATAAAAAAAGGTCGTTCAAGTCAAGGTCTNTTTATTGGTGAGTATACAGAAATGGTNCTTCCAAANGGTGTTGGAAATTTTGATCAAACAGATCCTTTTTCANTATCTTTTTCACTATTTCCCAGNGAAAAAAATACTGATGCAATGATATTTGGTCATTGTGAACAAATAAGACTAGGCTTAAAAGGTTATTCTTTATTTATTAAAGAAAATAAATTAAAGTTTATTNTAGCAAGATCTTGGCCACAAAACGCTATTGAGATTGAATCTGAAAGCTCAATCCCCACTGGTAAATGGACAGACATAACTATAACTTATGACGGAAAAGGATCAGCTTCAGGTCTAAGTCTATTTATAAACGGGGAAAAAACATCCGTAAAAAGGACTGGAAACAAAATTTATAAATCAATTCTATTTGAACCTAATATTCACACCTATGGATTTGACGGATTTAGAATAGGTCCTCAACACAAATTCAAAACTTNTTTAAATGGTGGACTCGATGAACTTAAAATTTACAATAAGGTACTCACTGAGATTGAAGTTGCTTTTTTACATGATGAAAACATTTTTGAAAGATTAAAAAAAGATAAGTTATATTATGAGCTAAAATCTCTATCTAAGGATTTCTTTCACGAAAATCTTGACAATAATTTAATTATACTGAAAAATGATTTTCTTCGCTTGAGAAAAAAATTAACTAAAGTATTGGATCCTATTCCCGAAATGATGGTAATGGGAGATAAAGATAAACCTGCACCTACTCACATTCTTAACCGAGGGGTATATAGCGATCTTGGTGAGGAGGTGTTTCCAAATACACCAAAAGTTATACTAAGCTTTGATCCAAAACTTCCAAAAAATAGACTTGGTCTAGCTAAGTGGCTTTTTGACAAAAAAAATCCTTTAACATCAAGAGTATTTGTAAACCGGATTTGGCAGATGCATTTTGGAAAGGGATTGTCTTCTACAACAGATGATTTGGGAAGTCAAGGTACACTGCCTAATTATCCGGAATTACTAGATTGGCTCTCTATTCAATTTGTAAAATCAAATTGGAACATCAAGAAACTTCACAAGCTCATATTATTATCAGCAACCTACCAACAAAATTCAATAAATGACATCCATATAATGACAAATGATCCTGAAAATAATCTTCTTGCTAGAGGCCCTTCTTTCAGGATGAGTGCAGAAATGATTCGGGACAATGCATTGTCAATTAGTGGATTATTAGTTAACAAATTGGGTGGTAAGAGTGTATATCCTTATCAGCCAGAAGGTATATGGGATTTAAGTGACAAAGTTTGGAAATATAAATATGAACATGATAAGGGAGATGGGCTTTATCGAAGAAGCTTATATACTTTTTGGAAAAGATCAGCTCCTCCCCCATCAATGTTGATTTTTGATACCCCTAATCGAGATGCCTGTTCAGTAAAAAGAACTTTAACCAGTACACCACTTCAAGCGTTAGTATTGCTTAATGACCCTCAATATACCGAGGTTGCAAGGGTTTTAGCTGAAAGTGTACTAATTCAAAATAATAACAATATTGAATCTGCTCTTGAAATTGCATTTAGAAAAGTTATTGGGAGAAGACCGTTAATCTCAGAGTTAGAGAGTATAGCTAGTTTCTACGAAGATGAACTAAATATGTTTAAACTTCAACCTAAAAAAACAATGGCTTATCTAAATGTTGGAGAAAAAATTCTAAGTAAAAAAAGTATGCCATATAAAACCGCCGCAATGGCAAAAGTAATTAGTGGTTTGCTTAACACATCAGAGGCAATTATGATTAGATAAGAATTATGGAAGATATTTTTAATAAACAATTTTCAGAGTCAAGAAGAAACTTTTTAAAGAAAAGCTCCCTTGGTTTTGGCTCCATTGCCCTATCCTCATTGCTTTCACCTAGTTTAGGAATGGGAAAAAATTTCTCCAATAAGAATATTTTTTCACCAAATGGTATGCCCCACTTTATACCAAAAGCAAAAAGAGTAATTTATCTATTTCAAAGTGGTGGGCCATCCCAAATTGAAACTTACGATTATAAACCAATACTGGAGAAATGGCATGGCAAAGAAATTCCACCATCTCTAAAAAAAACACAACGAAATTCAGGAATGGTAGAGGGTCAATCCTCATATCCGTTAGTAAAATCTATATTTAATTTTAACCAATATGGACAATCAGGTGCTTGGGTAAGTGAACTATTCCCATATACAGCTGAAATTGTAGATGAGCTATGTATTATTAAATCCATGAAAACAGATGCGATTAATCATGAGCCAGCGGTAATGTTTGTTCAAACTGGCTCTCAGCTTACAGGTAGGCCAAGTATAGGTTCTTGGTTGAGTTATGGCCTTGGAAGTGATAATAAGGATTTACCAAGTTTTGTAGTCCTATTATCTAAATCACACTCAGGAGCTCAACCCCTAAATTCTGCTGCATGGAGTAATGGATTCCTTCCATCTCACCACCAAGGTGTTCAGTTTAGGTCAGGTAAAGACCCCGTTTTATATCTAAATAATCCCCATGGTGTATCAATTGATGATCGAAAAAGAAGTGTTGATTACATTAATGAAATGAATCTCCACCAATACGATCTTTACGGGGATAATAGAATTGTATCTCAAATTAAACAGTATGAAATGGCATATAGGATGCAGCAATCTGTTCCCGAAGCTTTAAATATAAAAGAAGAGCCTGATCATATTTATAATCTTTACGGNAAGGATGCAAAGATTCCAGGAACTTATGCATTTAATTGTCTTCAAGCTAGAAGATTAGCTGAAAGGGATGTNAAATTCATTCAACTTTATCATACGGGATGGGACCAACACGGTAACTTACCCTCACAGATAAAAAAACAAGCGCAAGCAACAGACCAAGCTACAGCTGGATTAGTGAAAGATTTAAAACAAAGAGGGTTACTTGAGGATACTCTTGTTATTTGGGGGGGGGAATTTGGTAGAACAAGTTTTTCTCAGGGTCGGCTTACTAATGACAATTATGGANGAGATCANCATCCTGGTTGCTTTACAATGTGGATGGCGGGTGCAGGNGTGAAAAAGGGACTTGTATATGGACAAACTGATGATTTTAGTTACAATGTGGTTGAAAATCCAGTTCATGTTCATGATTTTCAAGCTACAATGCTTCACCTTCTAGGAATAAACCACGAAAAATTTACCTTTAAGCATCAAGGAAGAAGGTTCAGGCTAACTGATGTGCATGGCGAGGTAATCAAAGACTTACTAGCATAATTTTAAAAGTAATTTACTTAAATGAAAATTGATTAACCAATTGAAAAAATATATCTTAGAGATATGGAATGGTACATGAAAAACCGATGGTGGATTTGGACAGTTACTGCGGTCTATCTNGCATATAGAATTTNTCTCTCAATTANTTTTTGACAATAGNANGTTTTTNATGATTCGAAAAAAGAATTTTTTAATTATTACACTTTTTTTTGCTCTCCTAGTAAATGGGCAAGAGTTTGATTTAAATAATATTAAAATTGACGATGTAAAAAATGTACTGCAAGGTGTTTTAGGAAAATCTAAAAAAGTAAATAAAGATTGGTCAGGAATACCTGGAGACACCAGTTTTAATGTTACTGATAGGATAGCAATCAAAGATGTCATTGACGCATATGGTTTTTATTGGGACTCTAATAATCTAAAGGGCTATTTATCTCTTTTCACTGATGATGCTGTTGGAGTAAATTATAACTCGAAAGGTGAGAAAATATCTTTTAAAATTAAGGACAANCGTCAGATGATTCTTAATAAAGAGAGAATGGATTATTTTGAGACTAATANTATGCAAAGAAGACATATGATGGCAAACACATTAGTTCTAGAATTAACTGAAAATAGCGCTCACATAAACCAATATATGACACTTTTGAATACCAATAAAAGTTCAGAGTCATTAATTGTTACGCCNATTCTTTATGTCTATAAATTAAAAAAAATCGANGGGATTTGGAAGATAAGCTATAGAGAGATAAATTTAGATAGACCCCTTGACTTGGAAATAAAACCATAATTATTGAGTACTTCATTGTGTCCACAATAAAATAAAAAATGATCCAACTTACNTTAATTTTTTTTCNANATAATANNNGCTAATTAGATTTAGAAAATTAATTTTTATGAAATATACTGGGTATTTAGACTTTTCTTTTGTTAAGATATTTTTTTCAAGTATTGTAATTTCTGCCATTGTATTGAGTTGTGATGCTAGAGTTAAAAATATCTTAGCAAAAAAACCAAATATTTTATTGATTTCAATCGATGATCTAAATGATTGGGTTGGTGTAATGGGAGGACATCCTCAATTAAAGACCCCTAATATTGATAAACTTGCATCTAAAGGTATGCTTTTTACCAATGCTCACTGTCAATCACCCGTTTGCAATCCATCTAGAGCAAGTATGATGACTTCTTTATATCCTAGCTCGACAGGTATTTATTTTTTGAACCCACCATTAGAAAACTCCAAAGAATCTTTAAAAAGTACTGTTATGCCTAAACGATTTTTAGAGGAAGGTTATAATGTTCAAGGAGCTGGAAAATTATTTCACAATAAAAAAGAAAATAAAAAATATATTGATAAATATTGGGGTGAATTTGGAAAATGGTTTGGACCGTTAAGTGAAGAAAAAATTTCTGGCTTTAACGGAAATGCTAAGTTATGGGATTGGGGTAGTTTAGACATTTCAGATAATCAAACGGAAGACGGTATGATCGCTAATTGGGCGGTCAACATTCTTTCTAAAGATATGAAAANGCCTTTNTTTTTAGCTNTAGGTTTTTTTAAACCTCATGTACCCCATATTGCCCCAAAAAAATGGTTTGATAAATATCCCATTGAGTCAATTAAACTTCCAAAAATTATTGATGGAGACCTGGANGATATTTCTGATTATGCAAAAAGTCTTACNCGTTTTGGTCATGTAGCTCCAAGTCATGAATGGGTAGTTAATAATAATCAATGGGAATCGTTGGTCAGGTCATATCTGGCATGTGTTAGTTTTGTAGATAATCAAATAGGTAAAGTATTAGATGTAATTGAAAGACATGATGAAGTCCAAAATACATATATTGTTTTATTTAGCGATCATGGATTTCACTTAGGAGAAAAGGGAAAATGGGCAAAAAGAAGTCTTTGGAAAAATAGTACCAAAGTGCCNCTAATCATTGTTGGACCAGGGATTCCAAAGGGGAAAAAATCCGATCTGCCCGTACAACTATTAGATATCTATCCAACACTACTTGAACTTTCTGGATTAAACCCAGATCCAATTCACCAGGGTAATTCATTNGTACCATTATTAAAAAATGATATTAATAAATGGCCTCACATGGCACGAACTAGTTTTGGTCCAGGAAATTATGCTATTATATCAAAAAATTATCGATTCATTCATTACAANAACGGTAAAGAAGAATTATATGATAGAATGAATGATCCAAATGAATGGTATAATTTAATTGATGATCCTGGATTGAAAGATGTTATAAAAGAGCATAGAAATAAAATACCCAATGAAAATCACNAAATTCTTGGCAGAGGATCATTGGGCCATGAATCCTATAATTTTAGCGAAAAACTAAATCTGAATTAAGTAAAATGAAAAGTTCCATTTGCAGTTCGCTTTTGATGGTTTTACATGNATTAATTTATACGGGTGTAATAGGTCAGTTGACTCCAGAAGATATTNAGTTCACTCGTAAAGGAGTTCAGAGGATGATATTTGATGAGCATCAATCAATTATTATTTCAAAGCTCGAACCTAATAAAATAATTGGAATGTCTTCTATGCATCCTCAAAAGCATCTCTTGAAACAACATGCCAATATTCAGCTAAATCGGGGTAAATTAATTGTCAAATCAAAGGAAGAAACACAAACCAAAATATGGTTTGGTGGNTTTAATCCGTTTATGNGCTACGTCATAGATGTNGCATCAAGNAATGGAAATGGGNCTATTGGCTATGAGTTTTCAGATANTGANGAAAATGAGCGATTTATAATTNAAGTAATATTTGAAGAAGANTTTATTAAAGGTNTGAGCATNAATATCTTAAGAAATANNAAAATTATTATAGATGAGTCTATCGGACTTAACCTGAATGTAAGTCAAGTTATAACGGGTAAAATTATTCTCCAAATGTTGGGAAGTGGATTTACCTTGTTTCATANGGGTGAAGAGATTCCTAANGTAATAGGTCAATACGATTTTAGCGAATATCTTGATTTAAGAGNAAAAACTTATCTAAATAAATTTCAATCTCACCTTTTTGTTCATCTAAATAATGGAGAAGTGAAAGTACAAAAAGCTCAGGTGGAGATTAATTCAGGTATTGGGATAGCAGACATTAGAGCGATNACGTATGAAAATGGAGAGCCTTTTTTAGAAAACCAGCGAATATGGTATACGGCATCTATACGTGGAAGGGCATTACCTCATCATATCCAGGGGGTTTTTAGTTTAAATCCAAAACTTTTTGACCTTAAGCTGGAAGGGATAATAGTTTTTGACAGACAGGACNGTATACTAAGGAATGAGATTGCTTCACATCTGTTTTATGATAGAAATGAAAACTTGTGGAGGGGTTTAACAACTGGCTTTAGCGCGTATGCAAATCCTAGAAAAGAAAAAAAACAACTATTGGCCGTTGAGAGTAAAGTTGATCCAAGATTTGGTTTCTCCATCATGAAAGCTAAACCTTTTGGAATGATTGGAGATATTGAAGACCCTCACATATTATTTGACTCTTTAGCNAACAAGTGGAGAATGTTAACCTGTAAAAATATCAATGGCTATAAAGCAATAGTTTTAGAATCTGACCACTNGAATAGAGCTTATAAAAAAATTGCAGGACCTGTTTCAAATAATTCTACTGGCACATCTATTCAAAAAATTGGAGANAAAAGATATTGCTTTTCAGGCAGTTCAGATAGAAAGGTATATGTATATTCATATCCTGATCTAAAAGAAGTTGGGCATTTAAAAATGGATTTACCACCGTGGGATGAAACTTCAGGTACTAGGGTATGGCCAAATATTGTTCAATTACCCGAAGGTTATCCATTCAGATACCTAGCTTTAATGATGGATCGTTATAACTATCCAGGTCTGGTCGGGAAACATTGGTCCTATGGAGCTATTTACCTTTATCACGGTNATTACTAATTCTCATCAAAGTAATTTATTTATACATCCATTGTAAAATATCTTTAGCTTGATGTGACCATGATCTTGAGGAATGAGTTCCCTTTTTATCTATCCANTACAAAAGATTTTCTTTAGGAAAATTAATTTTTTTTAAATAGTCAATAAATTTATCAACACCAACTTGAAGCCCTGAATCAAAATTGTCAGTACCATTAACCATGGCGAGTTTAAGATTATCTGGTACTNTAGCTTTTTTTAATAGCTCAAAATAGTTTTGGTCCTTATAAATTATTCCAGGTGATAAACATGCTGCTTTACTNAATACATGGTTTAATTCCCATCCTAGATATAATGAAATTAATCCTCCTGCAGAAGATCCTAATGTTCCAATGTCTTTAGTGTTAACGCGATATAATTTTTTTATTTCAGGAATTAGNTCTTGGGTTAGTGCTCTTCCAAAATTAATTCCATTTCTGGTAGGAACATATTCATATCCTCTATTCTTTGTATTACTTACACCAACCATTATAATAGGTTTTATTTTTTTGGATTGAATTAACTCATTAACAGTTTCGTCCAGGTTCCATCCAGGTTTGGGTAATGTATCGTTCTTTGGTTTATTTTTTTTTCCAAAACCTCGATTTTTAGAATAAAAAACAGCTCTTCCATCATGTACTATCAGTAGTGGGTATTTGTGTTTATTTTGATTATATCCCTTAGGAAGTAAAACAAATATTTCTCTGGAATTATTAAGTATTTTTGAATCGAAATTATGTTGGAAAACTATACCCGTGACATCTTTATGCTCGAAAAGTATTGGATTTGAAAGTTTTGACTGGGTAATGACTTGAGCAAAACTGGAGATGTGTAAAAATAAGAATAAGAGTATCTTTTCTTTCAAAACAAGTTATTTAATTAAAAATTATAAAGTAGAAAATTAATTCAATTTAAAAATNTTTTTGATAGCTGCTTTATTTTATAACCTTTAAAAAATATCTTTAGGCTTGTAAACTTTCAGCCCTGATTTTTTATCTGATTTAATTTCATCTATCATTTTTTTAGCCAAAAGTTTAACTGGTAAAGGTTTCTGAGATTTTAGAAGTCCAACTTTATTTAACACCTTTAAAATCTTTAAGACTTTTCTTTCTCCAGGTCTAATTAAATTTGGTTGCCTAATTAAAAATGGCGGCTGAAAAATATATGTTTTCTTGAATCCGAGCTTCTTAATTTCTTCCTCCAACTCACCTTTAGTTCTTGGGTAAAAAAAGTGAGAGCTCTTGTTAGCGCCAACAGTCGAAACTAATGAGTAACATGGTATTTTATTTTGTGAAGCTATTTTAGCGAATTCATATTGATAGTCATAGTCCACAAGATATTGCTCTTTTTTGCTTCCAGCTTGATTTAAAGTTGTCCCAAGTACTGAAAAAAGGACATCCCCATTAATTAGTTTTTTATAATTATTCAATCTAGAAAAATCTATTTCATGAGTATAAAGCTTTACATTTTGAATGCTAGGGTTTCTTCGGACAAATATTTTGACTTTAATAAAATTAGAATCTTTTAATAATAACTTTACCAATTCTTGTCCTGTAGCCCCTGTTGCTCCTATAACTATTGCACTTAATTTTTTCATAATCTCTATTTTTTAAATAAAAAACCCTCCACATGGGAGGGCTAATTTATTTTAAAATTATTTTTAAAAATCAGCTACACGAATGGTCATTACAGTATTAACAACTTTTCTAATACCAGAAACTTTCTTGGAAAACTCAGCAAATAAAGGATCTGAAAACATCATTTTAGTTTTGGAAAGAGCAGATTTAATATCTGGAAATCCTTGCCATACAAAATGACTAAAATCAGAATTTTTACCAACAATTGGAATTGCTAAACCATAGGAATTGTCCTCGTAGCCCAACTTTTTTGAAATTTTATTGGAAAAGGTTTGAAACTCTTTAAGATAAGCAGAAGGGTTTGAAACTTCAATTTGATATATCATAAATACATTATCCTCTGCCCAATCCTCTCCATTATACCAGATAGGTGTGTTCAATGATTGAGAAATATCCTCAGAATATCCTTGAAGTTTTCGTTCCCAAATTAATTGAGCCTCTTTTGATTGACCATACGACATAAAAGCATTTTCAAAAGCCGCCTCATTAGGAAAACAAAATTGAATTGAATGTGTGGCATCATTAGTCCCATTTGGACCGTAAGTAAATAACGATTTTGTAGCCTCTAAGCCTTTCCCCCAATCAGTATTCATTAATTCAGTCATTGCAGATACAACCATTTCTGGCTCATCTACTTTGATATCAAAGAAAATACAGTACTGGGCATTAACAGAAAAAGTATATAAAAGTAAAAGTGATGAAATTAAATTTTTCATTTTAAATAGTTTAAGATTAATGAAACACTAAAATATAGAATTTAATAATTCTATTGTAAAATTTCCAATATCAAGTTTATGTTTTAAAGAAAATGATAGTTTATGGAAATTATTAAGTTGAAATTGAAAAATTCAATTTTAAAAACTAAAATTTAAATTTTAGTTATAAGTAAATTGGTATAAAAGGATATAGAAGATAATTAAAGCCCCGTTAAATAGGCTCCAGATTTATTTTATAAATGCCAAGATGGTTAAATTAATAACCGAAAATATACTAAAGTGTAATTGAAGAATTACGCTTCAGCAGTATTATCTTCGAATTCGCTGCAAGTATATTTCTCACTTACACTNAGCTCATGAACACCACATGTCATAGATGAGAAAACTAGATTGTCACAATTAACACAACTATTACTATAATTTAAAACTTTCATAATTAATGATTTTAAACAAATTTAATAAAAAAAATTTTAATTAGCTGATTTACAGTAATTTAGAATTAGAATCAATAAAAATAAGTTAAATACTGTAGTATAAATGAACTTTACNCAATTNATTGTGAGAGCTTTTTTCTAGAAAGATAATCCAAAACCAATATTCCCAATAATTAAACCGGTTTCTGAAATACCTGGAATGTCAGGTATATCTTCNGTAGTAGTCTCAGTGTAAGAAGGGTTAGAATTTTCTGATGCTACAAAAGTTACTTGTGTGGGTANATCACCTANTCCATAACCCATTTCCAATCTTAAATAGATTNTTCCTCCTGTNTTAANTCCTANTTTTAAATTAGTNGTNTTTAATGCAATTTCNGTAGATCCTGATCCAGTTTTTNCAAAGTCTAANGAAATATTGTTGTACAAAACATCNAATTTTAAACTTGACAAACCAACACCTACNTATAANCCCTTTCCGCTCTNATTAAAAAAGTATGAGGCACCAAATTCAGAAAAGTTTAAGTTTCCCTCNACTTCAGCATCATNATATGAATATGANGAATANTCTATNAANGGTGCTAAATGATTATTAAATATTGGAAGGTTATATTGTAGACCCAATGAAGCTATATTGGGAATACCAACTTTAAAGCCAAAAGACAATCTTTTGATTCTATCGTCAAATTCTGATGATTCTTGGAGTACTTTTTGCTAAATAAGGCTATAACTAGACGAGATTGATTCTTGAATATTCTGAGCACTAGTTAAACTTGACAAAAAAATCAATGTGAAAAGATTAAAATTTCTCATAATATTTGACTCTAACACTAAATGTAAAATTTATCGCAACTGTTTCCTAGAATTAGCTAAATTTAATTTTTACTTATTATTTAATACTTTTAAGTGCAATTAATTTCTAGTTTAAAATGAAAATTAAAACCTATAAGCATAATTGGAATTATAATCTTTCAAATGGTGTTACAACTATAAAATCAAGAAAAAAATATCCATTAAGTTTCTTATCGTTTTTTTCAAAAAAATTTAATATTCTATCTAGGAATAAAGAAATTGAGAAAGATCCCTCAATTATCTACGAATATTTTGTGTCAAAGAAAGATATTAGTGTACAAACAGATCGGGCCAACGCTTTTTCTAATATACTCAAGCGATATGGTATTGATTTTAACGGAAAAACTATTCTAGACATAAGTGGTGGAAACGGTGTGTTTGTAAAACAATTTTTAAAGTTTGGTGCTAAAAGTGTCACAAATACAGAATATTCAAAAGATGCAGTTAATTTCAGTAAAAAAACTCTTAAAATAAATTCATTTGAGTATGACATAAATGTTGACAAACTTTCATCAGTCTTAAAAAATGAAAAATTTGACATAATAATGTTAAGAGGGTGTATTGAATTTTGTGAAGACCTAATTCCTCTTACAAAAGAACTAAAATTAATTAGTCACCAAAATTCAATAATTATATTTAGTTTTATAATTCCAACCTTAGGGGCTGCTCTTAGGACACAGTTTGACCAATATAATGTTAAAGTTTGCAGGCCAGCTAAGTTTATTGAACACCACTTTTCTAAAAATGATTTTGAAACAAAAATAAATTCTGAAATTTTTCTTTTTGATAGAAACTACGCGTACCAAAAGCTTAAATGGCCATACACTCCTTTTTATATTTATTATCTGATTTTAGCTCTTTTTAAGGTTCATAAAAATAATTATCCTAATGACTTTCACTCTTTGGACTGTAAAACTGGTTTATTAATTTTAAATAGAAGCTAATTTTGATCATTAATAGCTATAAAAAACTCTGCTTTTAACATTGAGTTAAAAATTAGTAATAACTGCAAATTATCTGTTCTAAAAATTAAAGCTGATATACCTTAATTATCAAAACGATTTGGTTGTTATACATTTGAATTTATTTTTTAATTAAAACTTCAAAAAATTTAATTTAATCTGGGTATGTACCATAAATTTTTTTTTAAGTCTATTCCGCCTCCAAGATCCTCCTGAACAACCCTATCGGTAATAAATACTCCTATATCTGCCATGTTTGAAAAATTATCAACTCCTTTTGGAAAATTCTGTCTAGTTCTATGAATATTGTATTCCTCCGAGAAACTTCTATTGAAAGCTTTTTCAACACCATCTTTACCAATCATAAAACCAATAAGACCTCCCCATGTAGCTGTGGGATTATCAGAATCCCAACCCATAAGAGATCCCATTTTTATAGTTTCTTTTAAATCACCCTCACCTGCAAATAAACTGACTAGACTTGCAGCAAAATTTATTCCAGCTGCAAAACATCCATTACAATTCAAATTTCTTGAAGTTATATCGTAACCATCTTTTTCCTCTACTTGATATCTTATATATACATTATCTCTTATTGTTTCCCATGCAAGTCCATCATCATATTGACTCTTAACGAAATCATACATTTTTGAAGCATATGAGTCACTTGGAAGCTGATTTCTAGATTTTTCTGCAATGATTAATAAATTTTCTTTAATGCTGAGATTTGGATCAGCAATAGCTGCTAGAGAATACATAGAGACATAAAATTTGGATATCCATTCTGCATTATATCTTCCAGTTGTTCGAATCGGAAGGTCTGCCATTTCAATGGCAAAATCAGGTCTACCAGGTGAGTAAAACCCAAAAATCTCAGTAGTTAATTGAGCATCAATCATATCAAAATCAGGATTTTTTATGGGATCACTCGTATCAGGAGGTCTCTCACCATCGAGCATTAAGTCTAGAGCTCTCTGGTTTGAAACCCATAGATAGTTTTGTTCTTCGTGTTTTATATGCTTTAGCCATCCATCACGAATTTGATCTCCGCTTAATTTTGAAACTTTATTTGTGTAAACTAAGTGTTGATACATATACTCAATATCAGTATCGTCGTCTGCTCCCCAAATTCCATCCTCTCCCTCAAAAACAAAGTCTATATATTGATCAGTACTTTTCCCCCGTAAGTTGTGTTCATCTTTCTTACCCCAATCGTCTCGTGTATAAAAATCCCCTGTCTTAAATTCCCCAATATTCCCTATTTTATCATTCTCAGTTACTAGTCCAGTCCAATTTGCAATACATTGTGCAAGCCAAAAACCCTCTAGTTTATTTAGATAGTTAGCTCTCGATACTATTATTTCGTCCCCTATTGGGCTATATTCCTCGTATTTTAAGTTTACATCTTTACGGGCATTAGAATCCAATTTTTTTTGATCAGAACAAGTTGATATGAGAACAATAGATAATAGTAAATTAAATTTTTTCATATTCATATGTTGATATTGATACTAAATTAAAAATATATAGCGGAGTTTAAGATACTTAGTTTTTTAGGCTCAAGAATTTAATCTAAAATACAATATTGGATTTTCCTTTTTTGAATTCAAAAATTCTACTTTTTTTTACTCTGAATTTTATTTAAAAAAATATTAAGTAAAAGTCCATATATGGGCAGAAAGAATATAAATCCAATGATAATTTTAATTAATGTTTGTGTACCACAAATCTCTAACCAATTTTTTGCCATATATAGATCTTCAGAATTATAAAACGCACTAAAAAAAAAGGTGTATGAATCTATAATATTTGAAATTATTGTTGATAAGGCTGGAGCAATCCACCAGTTAGAATACTTCTCTCGTATAAATTGAAATGCATTTATATCTATCAATATTCCTATTGCATAAGCAATTCCGCTAGCTATACCAATTCTCACTGATACGGAAACTGGATTATCATTAAGATATAGAAGAATTATTGACGATAAAATTGCAAATGGAAAAGAATAACCAATTATGTTTTGTGCAACGGACTTACCAAGTAATCTTGTCGTCAAGTCAGTAGTTACTATTACCAATGGAAAGCTAAATGCTGCCCAAGTAATTTTAAAACCATAAAAGTCAATAGGAATCGACACTAGGATGTTAGATACAACAATTATGCATATATGAATAATTACCAAATAAGTCTTCATATTTTATCTATGAATTTTGATTTAAAATTTTACCACCAATTTTCCCATGGGAAAATATACCATAATGAATCAATAGATTTGTTAATTGATTTACCGCGAAAATGGATTTTTTGACTACTTTGGATGTTGTCCAATAGTGCACAAAATTTAAAATCAGAATCATTTTTCTCTGTGATTTTTTTTATTTCTTTAAATGTTTTTCCAGTGTCATTAATATCATCAACTACTAATACCTTTTTTTTATTATTTAGGTATTTATTACTTAGATCAAGCTCTAAATTTCCATCACCATCCCTAAATTGTATATTAATTACCTTGTGAGGAACTTTCAAGTAATGTGATAAATAAATCCCTGGTATACATCCTCCTCTGTTTATGCTCAAAACTAATTCTGGTAAATAGGAAGCTGTCTCAATTTCTTTGATTATAGATTTTAAATCAACGTTTAATTCATCAATTGTATATTGGCAAGTTTTCATTTAAAGAGTAATCTGAGCAGCTGAATAAAAAAGATTTAAATTATGGGGGATAATTTTTGATTAAAATTACTAAATCCACCTTCTAGTTTTGGTTTTATATGACAAATATTCTTGTCCAAATTTTTCTTCAAGAAAAACTTCTTCTCTTTTTATTTGAAATCTGTTAATCCAAAAATAAAAAATAAAAGGGGTTAGCAAAGAGTAAAAATTAAAGTAATAAACTGTAGTAGATATGATTATCATAATCATACCTAGGTACATTGGATTTCTCGAATATTTATAAATTCCCGATGTAACGAGCTTTTCTACATTTTTAAATTCAACTGGATTAACCGTGGTTTTTGATTTTATAAATTTATAAACTGGGCTTATAATTACAAGGATGCCTAATAATAGTATTATAATTGAATATAAAGCTCTATTTGGAATAGAAATTAAATCTAATTTATAAGAGGAAAAATAGATAGAAGTAACTAAAATAATTACTAAGATTGGAGGAGGTATCTTTAACATTTTTTTGGAGCCAAAAGTAATTTTTAAAACCTAATCAATCAAATTTTTTTTAAAAATATTTTTTGTCAACCATAAAATCCAAATTTTTTTATATTTTAACTTATAAAATGAAAAAGATGCAATTTATTAGACAAAAAATCAGATTTTCGCCCGTAGTTTTTGTTTGGTCAATTGGAAAGACATTCAGAAAACTTTCACCAGATAATATAATAATCGGGCTCAAAGAACTGCAGTTAGTTCGAAAATTATCGAGGTTCATCTTCCCTTCCAAACTCACTTCTTATAGGAAGTAAACTTTTCGAATTTAAGTTTTATGTAGTAATCTTACTAAAGAGATAGCTAAGGAATTAACATCAATCTCTATGATTACTTCTATTTGATATTTGTATTTAGTATTATGAAAAAGTTAGACACAATAATTCTTACGGTTTCATTTTGGTTCAGTATTATCACTTATGCACAAAAAATCGATTCCATAAATCCTTCAGAGGAGAAAATTAAAGTAAATAAGGTGTTTGATGAGCATGGAAATCTAATCAGATATGATTCAATTTATAGCTATTCCAGCACTAACTACAATATGGATACCAAAAAAATGGACTCTTTAATGAAGCAATTTTTTCCAAATCGAGGAACTATGCCATTTAAAGAACCATTTGATGATTTTGATTTTGGTTTCCCAAACTTGTTTAATCAAAACTTTAGAAACCTTGATTCCATTTGGCGACAAAGGTTAAAAGGACAACAAAAAAATTTTGATAGTATTTTCAAAAGGCAACACCTCCAAAAAGAGAAATCATCCACTAATAAAATCTAAATAATAATTCAATCAAATTAACACATGCTATATAAACTATGGATATACAAATAGAAAAACTAACTAAGACCTACGGACCTCAAACCGCTGTAAACGATATCAGTTTTGAAGTTAAAACAGGAGAGGTTTTAGGATTTTTAGGACCTAACGGAGCAGGAAAATCTACCACAATGAAAATGATTACTGGCTATATAGGGTTCGAAAAAGGGGATATTCAAATAGGAGGAAAAAGCGTTACGGACCCTACGTATGATTTAAAAAGGCACATTGGTTATCTCCCTGAAAATAACCCCTTATACCATGATATGCCTGTGATAGACTATTTGGAGTTTTGTGCGTCCCTCCAGGGTATAGAAAAACAGAATATCAATAAAAGAATTCGTGAAATGGTAGGGGTTTGTGGCTTAAATAGCGAAAAGCATAAAAAAATAGGAGAACTATCTAAGGGATACAGGCAACGTGTAGGCCTTGCTCAAGCCATGATTCACGACCCTGAAATTCTGGTTTTAGATGAACCTACAACAGGGTTAGACCCCAACCAAATTATAGAAATTAGAAAACTAATTCGTGACTTGGGAAAAGAAAAGACCGTTATACTCAGCACACACATTCTACCAGAGGTAGAGGCTACATGCGACCGTATTCTTATAATCAATAGAGGTAAGATTGTAGCTAATGGCACATCGGAAACACTTAGAAAGCAGTCGCAAGGGAATGAAATTTTAAAGCTTCGTATTGAGGATGGTAAAGCAGATAAGATTTTAAAATCCCTACGGACATTGGACACTGTCCAATCGGTAGCATGTATTGAACAAAATCAAAATGTATTTGAAGTACAGAGCCTTGTCGAACAGACCTCTAAACGAAATGTATTTAACCTGTGCGTTCAAAACAAATGGGTGCTGACGGAACTCACACCATTGGAAACGAAACTTGAGGATATTTTCAGAAACTTAACAGTAAAATAAATATGAAAACAATTTGGATAATAGCCAAACGAGAATTGGAAATTTTTTTCGACTCCCTTATAGCCTATATTATCTTAGGACTTTTTTTAGGATTTAGCGGCTTTTTTACTTGGTTGTATGGCAATGATATTTTTCTAGTAGGTCAAGCCAATTTGCGCGTATTCTTTAGCATTGCTTCATGGAGTCTTTTCTTTTTCATTCCTGCCATAACCATGAAAATGTTGGCTGAGGAGAGAAAAACAGGAACATTGGAACTTTTGCTTACCAAGTCGGTATCAGACCGACAATTGATTCTTGGAAAATTCTTAGGGTCGGTCTTGTTAGTCTGTATAGCCCTATTGGCGACCTTACCTTATGTTATAACAGTTTCCAGTATTGGTAATTTAGATAATGGTGGAACTATTTGTGGCTATTTTGGCTTACTGCTAATGAGCATCACATATACTGCAATTGGAATTTTTGCAAGTAGTATAACCACAAATCAAATTGTGGCATTTATGACCGCCCTTTTTATCGGGTTATTTTTCCATATCATTTTTGGCGTTTTGGCCCAGAACTTTACCGGAAGTATAGGACAGATTTTTGAAACCTTAAATCTTCAATCCCATTTTGAATCCATTTCCAGAGGCGTTATAGATTCTAAAGACCTGGTTTATTTTCTATCTATAACAGTTTTGGGTCTTTATCTTGGAGAGTCGTCATTATCAAAAAGACATTCTTCTTAATCAATTATTAAAGCATGAATCTGACCATTGAAAAAAATAAAAACACATAGATGAAAAAGACAAACGTAACCATACTATTAATTTTAAGTATACTGTTATTTGTGAACTTATTGTCCGAGGAATATTTTTTTAGAATAGATTTAACCGAAGATAAGCAATATACTTTAAGCGAAGCAACTGAAGATATTATGAAGTCGCTAGAAAATCCAATTACGGTCAAAGCTTATTTCTCAGAAAACCTTCCGCCAGATATTGCAAAAACCAAGAATAATTTTGAAGAGTACCTAATAGAATATGCTCGAAAATCAGATGATAATCTAGTATACACCTTTATTGACCCCAACGAAAATGAGAAAACAGAGCGAGAAGCTGTGGAAGCTGGTATTAATCCAGTCATGATTAATGTTAGGGAAAAGGACCAAATGAAACAGCAAAGAGCTTTTTTAGGAGCCGTTCTAGAATTGGAAGAACAAAAAGAAGTTATTCCATTTATACAACCGGGAGCCCCTTTGGAATACCTCTTGTCATCATCCATAAAAAAGATAGCGGTAACCAATAAACCTGAAGTTAGGCTCATGGAAGGTAATGGACAAGCCTCCATTTCAGAACTTTCTCAGGTAAAAACAGCTCTAGATGTTTTATACGATTTTAATTCTACTAAAGTAAATGATATAACACCTGTTCCAGAAAACACAAAGACTTTAGCTATTATTCGTCCTACGGATACCATTAATAATGAAAGTCTTGACCAGTTAGACAAATTCCTAGAAAAAGGAGGTAATCTATTTATAGCTTTGAATAGGGTAAATGGTGATTTAAATAATGCCTATGGAACTAGTCAGAATACAGGTTTGGAAAAATGGCTGGAGTCAAAAGGTTTAGAAGTCCGAGAAGACTTTGTGATAGATGCACAATGTGCTAGCGTTGGTGTACAACAACGACAGGGATACTTTAATTTCACTTCCAATGTTTCTTTTCCTTATATCCCAATCATAAGTCAATTTGCAGACCATCCAGCTACTAAAGGTCTGGAAGCCGTAGTGATGCAGTTTGTTAGTTCATTAAAATTTGCTGCCAAAGATTCCCTTACCACATTTACTCCTTTGGCCTTTTCATCTAAAAATTCTGCAAAATTAAAAGCTCCACAGTTTTTTGACATTCAAAAGCAATGGACTGAAATGGATTTTAATGCACCTAATCAGATAGTTGCAGGGGTTTTGGAACAAACACACGATAATGGTAACAAGTCTCGTATTTGTGTGGTTGGGGATGGAGATTTTCCTATTAATAGTGGACAACAGCAGTTACAATCAGGAAATGTGAATCTTATGGTCAATGCTATTGATTGGTTAAGCGATGACACAGGGTTAATTGACTTAAGGAATAAAGGGATAAGATATCGCCCAATAGACACCTTGGAAGATAGTACTAAAACGACCCTGAAATATCTCAATTTTTCACTGCCTATTATTCTAGTAATCATCTATGGTGTGGTAAGGATGCAGATGAACAGAAATAAGCGGAGTAAAAGAATAGAAGAGAACTATGAATAATCAACTAAAGATTTAACTCATGAAAAAAAATAACATATTAATATTAGTATTAGTAGGTCTAGTATTACTATTTGTAACAACAAATTATTTTAAAAAGCATAGCAGTGCTATCTTTAAAGCTGAAGTGATTCAGTTTGATTCTTCTACGTTGAATAAAATTATTATTTGTCCTCCATCTTCTTCGGAGGAGGAACTAATTATTATTTCAAAAGATGATGATAATTGGCAAGTTGCCCAAGGCACTATAAAAACCCTGGCGAATCAATCTACTGTTAATAGTGTACTAGGTCAGTTAGAGCAAATAAAAACCGAACAGTTAGTCTCTAAAACCAAAGAAAAATGGGAAACATATGAGTTAACGGATACTTTAGCGCTATGTGTTGAAATCTACCAACAGGGCAAGGAAAAGCCAACAAAGCTATATTTTGGAAAAACAACAAATAGACAATCCCAAAATCCTGGATTTAGAGGACGTCCTTCTGTTGATGCCTCTACATATTTTAGAATCAATGAAACCCCCAGTACATACGCTATAAAAGGCGGACTTTCCAATACATTTAAACGGAAATTTAATGCATGGCGAAATACAGAGTTCATCAAGCTTAATAAAGATTTAATTACACGATTAAAATTTGAGACTAATAAAAACAACACTTTTTCTCTTTCTAAAAAAGAGTCTGATTGGTTTATGGGAGAGATTTCACCAGATTCTACCAAAGTGACTCAATATCTTAATACCTTACGTTATCAAAGTAGCTCACGGTTTATTGACGGATTTAAACCTAAAGGTAATGCGGATTATACCTTGACAATTCAAGGTGATTCAACTAAAGACCTAACTATAAAAGCTTATAGGGATTCTACAACAACAAAAAACTACATCCTGAACGCATCCCAATATCCAAATGTCTTTATTGAGAGTGATTCAACAGGGCTATTCAAACGCCTATTTGTAAATCGAGGTTATTTTTTGAAATAGTCAAATAATGAAGATAAGTGAAGGTTGATATATTTTATTTAACTCTTTCTAATATACGAAAAATTCCTCAATTTTAGCACCCTATATAGTACCCCTAAGGGTATTTAGTGGAAAAACAAAACCTCAACAAGTTATAAGTCAACAAGTTGAGGTTTTAAGTTGGTGGTCCCACCTGGGCTCGAACCAGGGACCAACTGATTATGAGTCAGCTACTCTAACCAACTGAGCTATAGGACCTTTTAATAATAATTGGTTAAAATAATATTTCAAAGTTAAAAATTAAATTCTAGCCCAATCGTTCTATTAGAAATTTTCTCCTCTCCTAAGAAAGACCTATTAATAAATATATTCAGTAGTATTTTCTCTTTCAGCTTTAAAGAAATTTTGCGAGCCAATCCAGCTGATGGTTCATTTAGTAAATCAGAATACAAAATATAAATTTGACTGCTAGTCTGAATCTTAATTTTTTTGAATTGATAATGAAAATAAAAAGAATAAAAATTGTTAGTCATGTCAAAATTTCTCCCTACACCATGCATATATAGAAAAGACAATTTCATTC
>NZOY01000010.1 GCA_002695445.1 Flavobacteriaceae bacterium | reverse complement strand
TTTCCTTATATTGAGGCAAAAAATAAATCTGCCCAAATTGAGCACGAGGCAACTACCAGTAAAATAGGTGAGGACCAAATTTTTTATTGTAATCAAAGAGGAATTGACCCTGAAAAGGCAATTGCTCTTATTGTTAATGGCTTCAGTAAAGAAGTACTAAATAAGTTACCCATGGAATTTGCTGTAGAGGCTCAAAAATTATTAGAGATTTCATTAGAGGGTTCAGTCGGATAAAAATAGATAGTTATGCTAACAATAGAAAATCTTCATGCCCGAGTAGAGGGTAAAAAAATACTAAACGGTATTGACTTGGATATCAAAGCTGGAGAGGTGCATGCTATTATGGGTCCAAATGGCTCTGGGAAAAGCACTCTATCTGCTGCGATTGCAGGACATCAAGACTATGAGGTAACCAATGGTGTAATGATTTTGGAAGGGGAAGACTTATCAAAACTTGATGCTGAGGAACGCGCTCACAGAGGTATTTTTCTTTCTTTTCAGTACCCCGTTGAAATCCCCGGCGTGAGTGTAACTAATTTTATTAAAACGGCAATCAATGCCTCGAGAAAAGGTAAAGGTTTGGATGATATGTCTGCAAATATGATGCTTAAAAAAATTCGAGAAAAATCTAATCTATTGGAGATAGACTCTAGATTTTTATCTCGCTCCCTAAACGAGGGCTTTTCTGGGGGAGAAAAAAAGCGTAATGAGATATTTCAAATGGCCATGTTGGAACCAAAATTTGCCATTTTAGATGAAACAGATTCAGGTTTAGATATTGATGCACTCAAAATTGTTGCAAATGGGGTCAATAAATTGAGATCTAAAGACAATGCTTTTCTAGTTATTACTCATTATCAGCGACTACTTGAATATATTGTCCCTGATTTTGTTCATGTACTTTTTGATGGAAAAATTGTTAAATCAGGAACTAAAGATTTAGCTGTTGAGCTTGAGGAAAAAGGATATGACTGGATAAAGGAAATGGCTTAGTTTTTATGGATTTTAAGGAAAAATTATTAGCATCACATATTGCATTTGAGGGAAGTGTTGACTTTTCAGATCCTGTCCATCAAACTCGATTGGAGTCTCTAAAGACTTTTGAAGAAAAGGGTTTTCCAACTCGAAAAGATGAGGCATGGAAATATACCTCTATCAATGGCCTGGTGCGCAATGACTATGCATTGTTTCCAAAATTTGAAAATACTATTGAATTAAAAAAAGTCAAAAAGTATTTTCTATATGAAATTGACACCTATAAAGTAGTTTTTATTGATGGTGTATACAGCCCTTTTCTTTCCGATACAACTCATGATGGATTGGACGTTTGCCTGATGTCAGCAGCCTTATCNAAGTCTAAATACAGAAAATTAATCGATAGCTACTTCAACAAGACTGCAAATACAAATGATAGTCTAACTGCACTTAATACTTCATATACACAAGAAGGTGCCTATATATATATTCCCAAGAATACTGTAGCCGAGAAACCAATCGAACTCATTCATTTTTCTACTGGAAAAGAAAAATCACTATGGTTACAACCTAGGAACCTCATTGTAGTTGAAAAAAATGCCCAAGTACAAATATTGGAGCGGCACCAGAGTTTAAAACCCCATGATGTCGTTACGAATTCGGTAACCGAAATTTACGCTCAACAGGATGCTTTTTTAGACTATTATAAAATTCAAAATGATTTGCAGACTGCTTCNTTAATCGACAATACCTATATTTCTCAACAAAAAAATAGTAATGTAAGGATGCATACCTTTTCCCTTGGAGGTAAGTTGACACGTAATAATTTAAATTTCTACTTGAATGGAACTAACGCTAATTCAACACTAAAAGGTGTAACAATACTTGGAGACAAACAACACGTCGACCATTATACTTTAGTTGATCATATTAAGTCAAACTGCGATAGTCATCAAGATTATAAAGGAGTTTTTTCAGAGGGTGCTGTTGGAGTATTTAATGGAAAAATTCATGTTGATAGAATTGCACAAAAAACAAATGCTTTTCAACAAAATAATAATATTCTACTAGATGATAAAGCTACAGTTAATACAAAGCCACAATTGGAAATATTTGCAGATGACGTTAAATGTTCNCATGGCTGCACTGTAGGTCAATTAGATGAGGAAGCACTTTTTTATCTTCAATCTAGAGGTATTCCAAAAAAAGAAGCTAGGGCATTATTGACTTATGCGTTTGCTAACAATGTGCTAGAAAGTGTCGAGCTAACTATTTTAAAAAAGAGAATTAATATTCTTATTGCAAATAAACTTGGGGTTAAACTAGGATTTGATTTATAAGCAAATGGATATAGACAAAATCCGGAAAGACTTTCCAATTTTAAATAGGAAAGTAAATGGTAAGCAGCTAATTTATTTTGATAATGCTGCAACTTCTCAAACGCCCAATCAAGTAATCAATAAAATTGTTGATTATTATAAAAAATATAATTCAAATATTCATCGTGGAGTTCATGCACTAAGTCAAGAGGCAACTGATGCTTATGAATCCGCAAGAGAAAAAATTCAGAAACACTTTAACGCTGCCCATNAACATGAAATAATATTTACATCAGGTACCACACATGCAATAAATATAGTAAGNAGTGGATATACCAATCTTCTAAATAAAGGGGATGAGCTAATTGTTTCTGCCTTAGAACACCATTCCAATATTGTTCCATGGCAAATGTTATGTGAGAGAACAGGAGCAAATCTTAAAGTTATCCCAATGAATGAGGATGGAGTTCTAATTATGGAACAATATGACCAACTTCTTTGTGAAAGGACTAAATTAGTTTTTGTAAACCACGTTTCAAATGCNCTTGGNACNATCAATCCTATTGAAGAAATTATAGCAAAAGCACATAAGATAGGAGCCGAGGTATTAATNGATGGTGCGCAGGCCTCTCCTCACATTAAAGCCGATTTACAAAGTTTAAATGTCGATTATTATGTTACTTCTGCGCATAAAATTTGCGGACCAACTGGAATTGGAATTTTATACGGGAAGGAGAATTCACTTAATTNTTTACCTCCATATCAAGGGGGAGGGGAAATGATTTCTGAGGTAACTTTTGAAAAAACAACCTATGCCGATTTGCCACATAAATTTGAGGCTGGTACCCCNAATATTGCTGGGGGTATAGCTTTTGGTGAAGCTTTGGATTATTTAAATGCTATTGGAATGAAAAATATAGCAGACTATGAAGCCAAATTGCTAAAATATGCTACTGATAAATTAAAGAATATTCCTGGATTAAAAGTTTATGGTTTGGCTAATAATAAGACTGCCGTGATTTCCTTTAATGTTGAAGGAATTCATCCTTATGATATTGGAAGTATTTTAGATAAAATGGGAATTGCGGTAAGAACAGGACACCATTGTGCACAGCCCATTATGGACTTTTATAAAATTCCTGGCACTGTAAGAGCTTCTTTTTCCTTTTATAATACATTTCAAGAGATTGACATNATGGTCGAGGCTGTTAAAAAGTCTATTCAGATGTTACGATAAATTAGTAATTTTAAAAATGGATTCAATAAATNATNTTCAAAATGAAATTTTAGATGAGTTTTCCTCATTCGATGACTGGATGCAACGCTACGAGTANATGATTGAATTGGGAAAGTCACTGCCACTGATTAATCCTGAGTTTAAAACCGATGATAATATTATTAAAGGCTGTCAAAGNAAGGTATGGGTTCATGCTGATTTGATTGATAATAAANTGGTATTTACCGCAGATAGTGATGCAATCATCACGAAGGGAATAATTGCTATTTTGATTAGGGTATTTTCAAATCAACATCCTGATGCAATTTTGGGTGCTGATACCTCATTTATAGATAAATTAGGATTAAAGGAACATTTGTCGCCTACTCGTGCCAATGGGCTATTATCTATGATTAAGCAACTAAAAATGTATGCTATTGCTTTCAAAACCCAATTAAACTGATTTCTATGCCTGAAGAAATAATTGAAACTGCAGAACTGGGAGATAAAATTGTGGCAGTATTAAAAACTATATTTGATCCAGAAATTCCTGTTGATATTTATGAGCTTGGTTTAATTTATGATGTTTTTGTGAATGAGGATGCCGATGTTAAAATATTAATGACCCTCACAACACCCAATTGTCCTGTGGCAGAAACTTTACCTAAGGAGGTTGAGAATAAAGTCAAGTCTTTAGATGATGTTAAGGATGCAGAAGTAGAAATTACTTTTGACCCTCCTTGGAATCAAGACCTAATGAGTGAGGAAGCCAAATTAGAATTGGGATTACTATAAAATGGCAGATACAATTTTTAATCGTGTAGCAGAAAGTAAGTTAATNACTTTCGATTTGGAAAAATTATACCAAATTGGCGACAGAATANCTATTGATTTATCCCAATGGCTTGANAAAGGAATTATTTTAAGAGAAAAGGAATTTAGATTAAAATTAAAGCAACACAANTGGAAAGNTTATCGTAACCAGTTTGTAGCTATATATTGCTCAACNGATGCAGTTTTACCCGCTTGGGCTTCTCTTTTGGTTACGACTTATTTACANCCTTATGCTAAAAAGGTTGTTATGGGTACACTAGTTGATTTAGAAACACATTTGTTTACCGAGGAAATTAAAAAAATTAATATTAGTTCCTTTAAGGATAAAGCTGTAATTATAAAAGGTTGTACTGATAAAAAAGTACCTGAGGACTCATATGTTCAATTGATTTCCAGATTACAACCTGTAGTAAAAAGTTTATTTTATGGAGAGGCGTGTTCTTCTGTTCCCCTTTTTAAAAAAAAGAAATAGCTACTTTTAGTTGAAGTAATAATATTTGAAAAACTCAAAAAAAGTTTTGATTTTGACCTATTACTGGCCTCCCTCTGGAGGCTCAGGAGTCCAAAGATGGATGTATTTTGCCAAATACCTCAAACATTTGGGTTGGACTCCTTTTGTTATTACCGTTGATGAAAAATACGCTTCCTATTCTACTTTTGATCAAACTCTTTTAAATGAGGTAGACGGTATTAATGTTACAAAAACTAAAACAAGGGAACCATTGAAATGGTATTCTCTTTTTTTTACTGGCTCAAAAAATGGAGGTATTCCCCAAGGAGAGTTAAAAATTAAGGGATTTTTAAGTCGATTAGCAGCGTTTATTAGAGGGAACTATTTTCTTCCCGACGCAAGAAAAGGATGGAATACCTATGCTTTTATTGAGGCAGTCAAGCTTATAAAAAAAGAAAATGTTAAAACTGTAATAACTACTGGTCCTCCCCACTCGACGCATTTAGTTGGGGCAAAGCTAAAAAGAAAATTAGCAATAAAATGGCTTGCAGACTTCAGAGATCCTTGGTCTGATATTTTTTACAATAAAGATTTATACCAGACTAAGTCAGCAAAAAAAAGAAATAATGATTATGAAAAAATGGTATTGAATTTCGCTGATGCAATTATGACTACTGTCAGTGGAAAGTTCCTGAATAAATTAAAAAAGAAGGCTCCAGATCAAAAGTTTTTTACTTTTCCAAATGGCTACGATCATATTTTGTTAAGTAAAACACCCAAAACACAGTTAAACTCATTTCATATTGTTTATACGGGTTTATTAACCGATAATCAAGATTATATTGGATTAATTAAGGTTTTAAAGACATTGAGTAAAAACAATACTATACGCTTTTCTTTAGCAGGTCAAATTCCAAAATCTATCTTAAACTATATTAGGACTGAGCTACCCTTGGTAGAGGTTAATTACAAGGGTTACATTAGTCATGTAAATGCATTGAATCTTATTAAAAGTGCTGATTTACTTTTGAATTTTATTTTTAAAACTGCTTATCATGACATGATTTCNGGGAAACTTATGGAGTACATGGCTACTGAGATACCTGTACTCTCAATTGGGAATCCTAATTCCGAAGCTGGTAAATTATTGAGAGAGGGATCCTTTGCAGAAATGATCCAAGGTCATAACGAAAAAGCTATCCAAAACTTCATTTCTAAAACTATAAATCAAAAGGGGAAAGCGTTGAATAAAGTGTCAGGAATTGAGAAATGGAGTAGAATGGAGATTACAAAAGATCTCATTAAATTAATTTCAAAACACAATATATAGTCATTACATAAAATCCTCCCGTATTGGACTAAAAACATCAATTAGTTCACCAGCCTCAATGCAGAGGGCTCCGTGGAGAGTATTTGGTGGTACATAGAAAGAATCTCCTTTTTTAAGTTTTTGAGTGACTCCATCAATAGTAATATCAAAGACACCTGAACCAACATATGAGACTTGCGAATGATAATGTTCGTGAGTGGAACCGATTGCCCCTTTTTCAAAAAGCACATGTACCAACATAATTTTATCATCATAACCCATAATTTTTCGCTTTATCCCATTATCAACTATTTCCCATTCCATTTCTTCACCTCTAAAAAAAGGTTTACTTGTTTCAAATTTTTTCATATTTACTTAATGATTAGATTATAAATTTAGATAAATAGCTTATTTATTGTAATGTAATCTTTTACCTTTTTTGGGATTTCGCTCAATGAAACTTCTCCATTTAAAATCATTTTTCTAACAGCTGTTGAGGAAATTTCTATTTTTGGAGCATTGAATAAATGAATGTTTCTATGTTTTTTCAATTCTTTTGGAATTGCTGTTGATTTACCTCTTGGGTATACATAAATTTTGTAATCTTTGAGAATATCTTTATAATTTTTCCACTGATTGAAATAACCAATTATATCTTGACCTAGAATTAAAATGAAATTAAAATCTGGAAATTTATTTCTAAGATGAATGAGAGTGAAAAAAGTATAACTAGGCTTAGGAAGCCCAGTCTCGTCATCGCAAACTTTAATTTTGGGGAAATCTTCTGAGGCTATATTTACCATTTCAATTCTTTGTCTATTTTCAATCAAATTCTCTTTTTCCTTGAATGGGCTTTGTGGACTTACAACTAACCATACTTCGTGTAACTCATCTTTTTCCAGAAAATAGTTAGCAACCTTAAGATGACCATTATGAATGGGATTGAAAGTACCAAAAAAAAGTCCAATCTTTTTCATTCCATTAAGAGGACTTATAAATAAATTGCTTTACAAACTCAATGATTTGTTCCTTTGACTTTTCTAAGTCATTATTTATAATCAATCTATCAAATTTTACAGANAATTTAAGCTCCTCCTTGGCCTTTTCAATTCTTTCTTTAAGTGCTTTCTCACTATCTGTTCCTCTTGAACGAAGCCTATCCTCTAAAACTGATATGCTTGGTGGGTT
This sequence comes from Flavobacteriaceae bacterium, assembly GCA_002695445.1. Classification (GTDB taxonomy): domain Bacteria; phylum Bacteroidota; class Bacteroidia; order Flavobacteriales; family Flavobacteriaceae; genus UBA8316. Next base: position 31,325 of record NZOY01000010.1, on the reverse strand, counting down.
AATAAATATTGATAATGTTTTGTCTGGGTATTTTTTTTTAATATTAAGAGCTCCAATTACATCAACATCAAAAATAACATGCCTTTCAGACTCCCAGTTTCTCTCAACTTCACTTTTTAGTGTTCCATAGAACGTATTTTTATAAACTTCTTCATATTCAATGAAAGCCTCATTTTTAATAAGTTTTTTAAATTCAAGATCTTTAAAGAAGAAGTAATCAACGCCATTAACCTCATCACCCCTTGGTTTTCTTGAAGTTGCGGATATTGAAAATGAAAGAGGTAGATTTTCTGAAAGTAGCGCCTTTACAAGAGTGGTTTTTCCACTTCCTGATGGAGCTGATACTACAATGAATTTACCCTCTTTCAATTATAATACATTCAGAAGTTGTTCCTTAATTTTCTCTAATTCATCTTTCATTTGGATNACTACTTTCTGTAAACCAGCATGGCTGGCTTTAGAACCAATAGTATTAATTTCTCTGCCCATTTCTTGGGCAATAAAACCCAATTTTTTGCCATTTGAGCTTGAATTTTCCATTGTATGAGTGAAATATTCAATATGGCTATCAAGTCGCACTCTCTCCTCTGTTATATCATATTTCTCAATATAATAAATCAATTCTTGCTCAAATCTATTTTCATCGATTTCAATTTGCAACTCTTCTATAGAAGTTCTTAATTTATTTTCAATTTTTTCTTTTCTCTCAGGATCAATCTGGATAACCTTATCAATTAAAGCTTTAAGTTTAATCAATCGTTTTTTAAAATCTTCTTCAAGACTAGACCCCTCATCAACTCTATATTTATTCAAATTTATGAGAGCTTTTTCTAAGAGGCTTTCAATGGTTTTAATTTCATCCTCTTCATTGTCATTTAATTCAGTCTTTAGTGTATCTGGAAGCCTCATAGCTATCTTTAGTAAATCTAATCGATCTGCATCCTCAATTTCTCTTAACTGTTCTATGTATTGATTTACAACACTAAGATTAATATTCTTAGAACTTGACTGCTCAATATATTCTATATTCAAGCTTAAATCTACTTTCCCTCTNTGAAGGGACTCACCAATTATTTTTTTTAAATGAATTTCAATTTCCCTAAATTGAATTGGTAATCTAGTATTTAATTCTAATCCCTTACTGTTGAGCGATCTCAGCTCTAAAATGTAATTTTTATTTTGGAATTGTGTTTCGGCTTTACCAAAGCCAGTCATTGATTTAATCATCAAAAATTATAGTTCCCTTATTTTAATATTGCGGTAGGAGACCATATCTCCATGATCTTGTAAGCCGATTTTTCCAGTTTTAAATTTGGCAAAGTGATCCCAATCAGAAAATTTAGATTTAGCTATTAATGCATCCCATTTTTCTCCAGATACAGGAAATGNAACAATTTCAACTCCGTTAAGAGCAACACTTCCTTTGTTTTTATCATAGTCAATAGATAATAAAACATGGTTCCATTCTCCAGCAGGGTTGCATACATCCTGTGTAGGCTGAACCATGTCATAGAGTGCACCAGCTTGGTGAAATTTTGGATTGGCAAGTGCATCAGGATGTCTTTCATTATCCAACACTTGAATTTCAGGACCAGTGGTGTAAGGTTTCCTATATTCATCTCCTTCTTTTACTGCCCAGAAAATCCCACTATTTCCACCTTCAGCAATATTCCATTCCAAAGAAAGCTCAAAATTCGTATACTCATTGTCGGTAACAAGATCATGACTTTCATTTTCATTTTTTTTATTTGGATCAAAAACCATTACACCATCTACTATTTCCCAGGCAGTACTCATTTTATTTTTATTAAATTGATGCCAGCCATCAAATGACTTTCCATCAAATAGAGAGATCCATTCTCCTTTATCGCTTTGCTCAGTTTTATTTTCTTTTTTCTTGGGTACTTGATTACATGAAATAATCAACAATATCAATGTTGTTAAAATAGTTTGTTTCATAATAATTTTTTAAAGTTTTAAAATTTTTTTTAAGTGATTTTCATCAATTTTTGATCCAGCAAAGTCATCAAAAGTTTTTTGAGTTGCTTCAATAATGTGGGATTGGATAAATTTTGCACCCTCACGAGCACCTTGTTCTGGACTTTTGATACAGCATTCCCACTCCATTACTGCCCAAACATCACAACCATATTCAGTTAATTTAGTGAAAATACTTTTAAAATCTATTTGCCCATCACCCAAAGAGCGATATCTTCCTGCTCGATCTATCCAGTCACCATATCCGCCAAATGCTCCTTTTTTCCCTGTAGGGTTAAATTCAGAATCTTTAACGTGGAAAGATTTGATAAAACTGTGATAATGGTCAATGTATTCTAAATAGTCTAGTTGTTGCAATACAAAATGGCTGGGATCATAAAGTATATTTGCTCTTTTGTGATTTCCAGTCTCTTTAAGGAAACGTTCAAAAGTCACCCCGTCATGAAGATCTTCCCCTGGATGAATTTCGTAACAAACATCTACACCTTGTTCATCAAAAGTATTTAAAATTGGCAACCATCTTTTGGCTAGTTCCTTGAACCCCATCTCAACTAATCCTTCTGGCCTTTGGGGCCAGGGATGCCAGGTGTGCCATAGTAATGCACCAGAGAATGTAGCGTGAGCATTTAGGCCAAGTCTTCTACTAGCAATAGCTGCTTTCTTCAAGGTTTCAACTGCCCACTCTGTTCTAGCTTTCGGATTGTTTTTATATTCATCTGGAGCAAAATTATCAAACATCAAATCATAGGCAGAATGCACGGCAACCAATTGTCCTTGGAGGTGGGTTGAAAGCTCAGTAATTTCGAGGCCATATGAATTAATTTTTCCCTTCAATTCGTCACAATATGTTTGACTATCAGCGGCCTTATCCAAATCAATTAAAAAGGTCTCCCATGTTGGAATCTGAATTCCTTTGTATCCCAGATCAGCAGCCCANTTACACATTCCATCAAGAGAATTGAAAGGAGCATCTTTATCTACGAATTGGGCTAAAAATACAGCTGGACCTTTTATAGTTTTCATTGATTTTCCATGCTTATCCATACGTTACCTTTTTTATTTGATTCTACCACTTTTTCTATGAACATCATTCCTCTTACACCCTCATANATAGTAGGAAATTCGCCGTCAAAAGATTTNTCACTTCTTAATGCTTTAGCGACTCCTTTATATATATTACCCATAGCATCAAAAATACCTTCTGGATGNCCAGCGGGAAGTTTTGTNCCATCTAATGATACATCGGTATTGTAAACATTTCCTGGTTTTATTAGTCTTCTTGGTTCGTCATCTTTTAAGAAGTACAAATAGTTAGGATTTTCTTGCTCCCATTTTAAAGCTCCATTCCTTCCATAGATTGCTACTGTTATGTTGTTTTCGTCACCTGTAGCAATTTGGCTTGCACGAAGTAATCCTTTAACTTTATTAGACATACGTATCAATATTGAACCGTCAATATCAAGTGGATTGTCATCATACAATGTATTCAGATCTGAAAGTAACTCTTTAACTTCCATTCCTGTAACATATTCTACCATATTAAAAATGTGGGTTCCTATATCTCCAATACAAGAGCTAATTCCTGCCTTTTTTGGATCCAGTCGCCAAACTTGGCTTCTTTTTTCTTTATCATGTATGACTGGGTTAATCCACCCTTGATAATATTGCAAATCCACTTTGTGAATTTCTCCAATGACACCATTAGCTATCATATTTTTCATTTCGCGGACCATTGGGTATCCAGTGTANGTATAAGTAACAGCAAAAATTGCATTATTTTTTTTCTGTAATGCCTCTAACTCCTTTGCTTCAGCAAGGGATGTTGTAAGTGGCTTTTCACAAATCACATTAAAACCATTTTCCAAAAGTTTTTTAGCCATTGGATAATGTAAAAAGTTTGGTGTTAAAACTGATACTGCCTCCATTCTTTCCGATAGAGGTTTTGCCGACTCTAGTTCAATAAACTCATCAAAGTCTCTATAAACCCTTTCGGTATTAATTCCAATTTGCTCAGCAAATTTTAAATTTTCTTCATAATCTGGATTAAAAACACCACCCACAATCTCATAGCGATCGTACATAAAAGAGGCAACTCTATGAAGAACTCCAATCAATGAGTCACCGCCTCCGCCCAATACACCTAAACGTATTTTACTCATTTTTTATTATTTAGTTACTGATTATCGTAAAAATAGGATTAATTTATTAAAACCAAAATGGATATTTATTCATTATTTTTTTTTTTGATAATTATTGTATTAATATTATATAACTACTTATTTTTGATTATAGAAAAAACAGACAAATTTCATTTATGAATCAAGATTTTGACGCCATTGTTATTGGAACTGGCATTAGTGGAGGATGGGCNGCNAAGGAATTATGTGAAAATGGATTAAAAACACTGGTCCTTGAAAGAGGNAGAATGATTAGACACATAGAAGATTATCACACAGCCAATATGGATCCTTGGGACTTTAAAGGAGGAGATAAAACTACACATGAAATAGAAAAAAAACAATACAAACAAATTAGATCTACAAGGTATGCAGTTCATGAATCAACGTCTCATTTTTTTGTGAATGATGATGAACATCCTTACAATGAGGATAAGCCTTTCGATTGGGTAAGAGGTTATCACGTTGGTGGAAAATCATTAATGTGGGCAAGGCAAGTTTACCGTTTTAGTGAATTCGATTTTGAAGCTAATGCTAAAGAGGGTATTGCCATTGACTGGCCAATCAGATATAAAGATTTAGCTCCCTGGTACAGTTACGTTGAAAAATATATAGGTGTTTCAGGTGAAAAATTAGGTTTACCTCAACTTCCTGATAGCGAGTTTTTAAAACCTATGGAATTAAACTGTGCAGAGAAAAAGTTTAAGAAAGAAATTGCTAATAAATACGATGACCGTCTAATAACAAACGCAAGAGTTGCCCACATTACTGAAGGTACAAAACCAGGACTTGGTCGTGTTACTTGTCAGTATAGGAATCGATGTAGAAGAGGTTGCCCATATGGAGCATATTTCAGCAGCAATTCTTCTACTTTACCTGCAGCAGAAGCTAGTGGAAATATGACCCTAATGCCTAATTCAATTGTTAGTCAAATTATCTATGATCATAAAAATAATAGGGCAAGTGGGGTTCGCGTNATTGATTCTGAGACAAATCAAGTGACTGAATTTAATGCAAAAATTATTTTTTTGTGTGCATCAACTATTGCATCGACCTCTATCTTGTTACAATCTGTTTCTGATCGTTTCCCNAATGGNCTTGGAAATGATTCAGGAGAACTAGGNCATAACTTGATGGATCATCACCTGAGATTAGGTGCAAGTGCTGATATTGATGGTTTTGAGGATACATATTATACTGGACGACGACCAGGTGGAATATATATTCCAAGATTTGTAAATATTGGTGGTTCCAGTAATGTTAAGGACTTTGTAAGAGGATATGGTTTTCAGGGAAGCGCAAAAAGAGGTCCAAATAAAGGAAATGGTTCCGATCAAGCTTATGGTCCTAATTTTAAAAAAATAATTCAGACTCCNGGACCTTGGAAAATTAACTTGGGAGGTTTTGGTGAAATCTTACCTTACCATGATAATAGGATGTATTTAGACTACAACAAGAAGGATAAATGGGGACTTCCAACGGTAACTTTCGATGCTGAAATCAAGGAGAATGAAAAATTAATGAGAAAGCATTTACTTGAACAAATTGCAGAAATGCTCGACTCGGCAGGGTTNAAAAACATAAAGACTAGAGACAATGGATATTATTATGGTGCTGGAATTCATGAAATGGGAACAGCAAGAATGGGACTAGACAAAAAAACATCTNTNTTAAATAAGTACAATCAAATNCANTCTGTTAAAAATGTNTTTGTAACCGACGGATCATGNATGACCTCTTCAAGTAATGTTAACCCTTCATTAACTTANATGGCAATTACAGCTAGGGCTGCAAATTATGCTGTGGAAGAACTTAAAAAAATGAATCTTTAGTGTAAAATATATAATTATGGATAGAAGAAAAGTATTAAAAACAATTGGTTACGGNTCAGTTGCTATTACTCTGACTCCAGCTGTAGTTGGTCTCTTTCACAGCTGTCAAAAGAACTCATCACAATTTATTCCCGAGTTTTTTAATAATGATCAGTTTAATATCGTTTCTCAATTAATGGAATTAATCCTTCCTGAAACTGAAATTCCTGGTGCTATTAATTTAAAATTACCAGAATTTTTAGACGGTTATATTAAAGTAATTTATTCTACGGAAGGGCAAAAAAAAATTACGTTAGGATTAGAAAGCTTTATTGATATTGCTCTTTTAGATTCAAAAAAAAGTAAGGCTNAAAAATTAACCAATGAGGACTTAGATTTTCAATTAGATAAGTACCTTAGGGCAGAAATAAATCAAAAAAATCATTGGAAAAAGGAAATATCCAAATTCAATAAGGATTTAAAAAAAGAAAATAGCTCTAGCAGCAAACCATTAGAGGCCCTAGCTTATGGTTTCGCAGACCAATTACGCTCTTTATCTATTACCTCGTTTAGAACCAACGAATATATAGGTGAAAATGTATTAGCGTATGCCCCAATACCAGGTGAGCAAAGAGGGTGTGTAGACCTTATGGAGACAACAGGGGGTAAAATTTGGTCTCTTTAAAACTAGTTGACTATCAATTCACCTCTCATTATCATATAATGGCCAGGGAAAGTGCAAATATAGTTGTAAACACCGGCTTCTGGAGCTGAGAAACTTACAGTAGTTGATTCCCCACCCCCAATCATCTTTGTGTAAGCAATTGTTTCGTCAGAGTTTGGGATGTAATCGTTTGATTTTGCTAAAACTGCTTTTTTTGCAAATTCGTCAACGTTTATTCCTTTTTTAAGTAGTACAAAGTTGTGCCCCATAAACTCTTTTGAAATTTTACCCTTATGGTTTAGAGTTAAAATTATTTTTTTTCCAGAGCTAACCTCAATTTTATTTTTATCATAAATCATATTGTCAAAAGAATTTAGAGTAACTTTAATTTCATTAGGGTTATTATCAGGCATAGCGTCTGAATTATCCTTNATTCTCTCATACTTAAACTTTTCTTTCTTTTCTTTTTTTTCAACACCTGCACAACCGGTGATTAATATGATTGTTATGGTAATTAAAATTAGATTCTTCATCATTCAAAAATTTAATCAAAAGTAAAAAAGAATTATAAACTTTATATAATTAATTTTTATTCGATTTTTGAGAAACAAGATAAACACCAAATATTATAATTAAACACGCAATTCCTCTTTCCAAACTTAAATAATCATTTCCTGTAATAATGGCAAAGGAAATTGCTATAATTGGTTGTGCGTAAGCAAATNCNCCAACTGTTGANGCTTGAAGTTTTTTTAAGGCGAAAAGGTTTAGAAAGTATGTTAAAAATGTAGTACCTAAAACTACAAATGTGATTCTCCAAATTGCATCAAAAGGTAAATTAACCCAATCAATCTCATCAAATTCCTCAGTTGTAACAGGTAATGTCATAAAAAACCCCATAAAAAACAACCACTTCATAATTGTTATTGTATTATATTTTTGAGTGAGTGGTTTAACCATAATTATAAAACTTGAAAAGAAAATAGAATTGAGTAGAAATAGAAAATTTCCAAGTGAAACGTTTGGTGCTCTTAATGAATTTTCAGTTCCTTGAAGGACCAAAACTAATGCTCCAATAAAACCTAAAGCTATCCCAATAAACTTTTTAACTCCAATTTTTTCATTCAAAAAAAAATATGATAGACACAAAATTATTATTGGATTTGTAGTTGCAAATATCCCACTATTTACAGGTGTAGAAAGCTCTAGTCCTTTGAAAAAAGAAAGCATATTAAGACACATCCCTAAGAGCGCTGCGAAAAATAATTTTATATANTCTTTCTTATCTATTTTTTCGACGGGAACAAATAAACTTGCAATCCAAAACAGTATTGTNGCACCCGCTGTTCTTATAAATATGAAACCAAAAGCCCCAACNTGATTAGGCATTACCTCTTTTGCTATAGTATGGTTTAATCCATAAATTATAGTTGCACCACCCGCAGAAAAAAGAGCAAGAAGCCTATTGTTCATTTATCCACTTTTTTGCCATTTCAACCTCTTTTTTACTATTTCCAACAAAAACCTTTCCATTATAAAACAGAATTGGTCGCTTTAAAAATGTATAGTGGTCATTTAGTAATTCTTTTGCTTCTAGTTCAGTTATTTTTTTTGAATCAATTTTTTTTTGCTTTAAAAGTTGTGCTCTTTTATTAATCAGTGATTTATAACTACCTATTTTATTATAAATTTTTTCAATTTGAGCTAAGGTGATGGGGGTTTTTTTAACGTCTATAATTTCAATATTGTACTTTGAAAGGTTTAACTCTTTAATTATTTTTTTACATGTGTTGCATGTACTTAAATGAAGAAAGAAATTCATTGAAAATTTAGGATAAAGTAATAAAACTTATAGTGATTAACATAACAAATTTTAAGGGCAGGTTCCCCATTTTGGAATATATTCTCTTGGATAATTTGTAGTCTCAGTTGTGAACTGGTCAGGGGTGGTTATTATACTTTCTACACATAACCTGGACAAGTCTACTTTGAATTCTGATGCTCCCCTTATCATTTTATCCATGTTTGAAACGTTCTTGGTATTCCAACNAGAAATGTCTTGATTAAATTTGGTTGCACCATTAAAAATTCTACACATATTTTTGACAGAAGATGTATCCCAATTTGATATATTTTGGTTGAATCTTGAGGCACTGTCAAACATTGATTCCATATTAACTACACTTGAAGTATCCCATCCACTAATATCTTGGTTAAAAGATATTGCACCATTGAACATTCCACTCATTGAGGTCACACTTGCTGTATCCCAACCACCGATATTTTGATTAAAAGAAATTGCTCCAAGAAACATATTTTCCATTGACCTCACATTTGATGTGTCCCAATAAGAAATATCTTGATTAAATTTAGAAGCCTGCCCAAATAGGCCAGTCATATTTATTACNTTTGATGTGTCCCAACTTGATATATCTTGGTTAAAATTTGTTTCAATTCCATANTAATTTCCTATTACGCCCGTCAAGTCTTTAACTTTTGAAATACATAAACAAGAAACGTCATTCTCCTTTTTAATCATGTNGACTAAAATAGATTTATTGACAACTGTATAAATTTTGCCATTAATTTTCTTCTTATCACCAATTTCAGCGTTTTCACACTTAATCGTTATATTATTATCGTCCAAGTATATACTAATTAGAGGTTTATTTTGAGAAAATATTTCCAATGAAAAAAGGATTAAAAAGAACAAATTTTTCATTTTCTATTTAATAAAAATTAACAACTAAATATTATAGTTTCGTATGTAGGGTTGTAATCAAAATACAAAACATAATTTCTCAAAGATATTACTATAATATTTAAAATTGTTTAAAATCGAATACCTTTGCAATGTTGAAATATAAATTTCATGACAAAGAAACTTCGATTTAATAGTTCGACTATTCATGGGGGGCAAGANGAGGAAAAAGGATATGGTGCAGTTATGCCTCCAATCTATCAGACCTCAACATATGCTCAAAAAAGTCCTGGAAAACACAAAGGNTATGAGTACAGTAGAACACATAATCCTACACGNAGCGCACTTGAGAGATCAATTTCTGCTCTAGAAAATGGAAAATACGGATTAGCTTTTGCTTCAGGTTTNGCTGCTATGGATGCAGTAATTAAATTACTTGAGCCTGGGGATGAGATTATTTCTGTTAACGATTTATATGGGGGATCCTACAGACTCTTTAATCAAATTTTTAAAAAATATGGNTTAAAGATTCATTTTATTAATATGCAAGACACCAATTCAGTTTCATCGCATATAACAAAAAAAACTAAACTTATTTGGGTAGAAACACCTACCAATCCAATGATGAATGTTGTTGATATTAAGGCTATTGCTCAAATAGGTAAGGCCCATAATATAATAGTAGCAGTAGATAATACTTTTGCCTCTCCATATCTNCAGCAGCCACTTCAACTTGGTGCTTCAATTGTTTTGCACTCTGCAACAAAATACCTTGCAGGCCACAGTGATACAGTCCTAGGACTTTTAGCATTGAATGATACTGATATTTACGAAAAATTAGNATTTATTCAAAATGCAAGTGGTGCTGTGCCAGGACCGATGGACAGTTTTTTAACTCTAAGGGGGATTAAAACCTTNCATATTAGAATGCAAAGACACTCTGAAAACGGTATATTAATTGCCAAATATCTCAAGGAAAATCATAAAATTGAAAAAGTCTATTGGCCTGGGTTTCCAGATCATCCCAATCACCAAATCGCTAAAGCCCAGATGAAATCTTTTGGTGGAATGATTTCTTTTTTGCCATATGGGGGAGACAAAGCCAAAACCTTTAAGATTATTGAAAACCTGAAAATATTTACACTAGCAGAATCTTTAGGAGGTGTTGAAAGTTTGGTCGGACATCCAGCATCTATGACACATGCCTCTATACCAAAAGAAATTAGAGAAAAAAGTGGAGTAGTGGACGGATTGATTCGTTTAAGTGTAGGAATTGAGGACTATCAAGATTTGATTGAGGATTTGGATCAGGCCATCAATTTGATTTAGCGAATTTTGGAACAGCATGAAGCTTTCAAAAAATAAAAAAGTTTATTTCGCATCCGACAACCACTTNGGCTTAGAGGCTAAATTATCAACNAAGGAGCGGGAAAGAATTTTTGTTGACTGGCTAGATAATGTTCGAAGAGATGCCTCAGCTATCTATCTTTTGGGTGATTTATTTGATTTTTGGTTTGAGTATAAGCGAGTTGTACCTAAGGGATTTGTAAGGGTATTAGGTAAAATAGCGGAAATATCNGACAGTGGAATTCCAATAACTTTTTTTGTTGGAAATCATGATCTATGGATGAAAGATTATTTTCAAAAAGAACTTGGAGTGANAATTCACTTTAATCCAATTGAAATTAAAATCAATGAAACAGTTTTTATGGTTGGTCATGGTGATGGTTTGGGACCTGGTGATTATGGTTACAAGAGAATGAAAAAAATTTTTAAAAATACCTTTTTTCAGTGGCTTTTTAGATTNATACATCCAGATTTTGGTATCCGGATAGGAAACTATTTTTCTCAAAAAAATAGATTTATTTCGGGAGAAGAAGACTTAAAGTTTCTTGGAGAAAAAAATGAGTTGCTTGTAAAATATTGTAAGAGTAAATTGGAGCAAAAGTATTACAACTATTTTATTTTTGGTCATCGACATCTTCCCCTGGAAATTGATCTTGGAAAGCAATCTANATATATCAATTTNGGCGATTGGATTACCCATTTCACATATGGTGTTTTTGATGGAAGATCCTTTTCTTTAGAGAAATGGAAAAATGGGATTTCCAATGATTGAAACTAAATCGATCGTACTTGAGAAAACCATTCTAATTGGTGTTATTAATAACAAACAGGATGAGAAAAAATCAAAAGATTATCTTGATGAATTAGCTTTTTTGGTCCATACTGCTGGTGGCAAAGTTCTGAANCGATTTGTTCAAAAGATGCAAATCAAAAACCCTAAAACGTTCATTGGCTCTGGTAAGATGTATGAGGTTGAAAAATATGTAAAGCTTAAAGAAGTAACAAATGTTGTTTTTGATGATGAACTTACTCCTGCACAACAAGGAAATATTGAAAAAATTTTGCGGATTAAGATCTTAGATAGGACTGGATTGATATTGGATATTTTTGCGCAAAGGGCGAAAACGAGTTATGCACGAACCCAAGTTGAACTAGCCCAGTATGAGTATTTGTTACCTCGACTTAAAGGTTTATGGACACACTTGGAGAGACAACGNGGTGGTATTGGAATGCGTGGACCAGGAGAGACGGAGATTGAAACAGATCGTCGAATTGTTAGAAATAAAATATCATTACTTAAGAAGAAACTTCAAGCTGTAGACAAACAAATGGTTAATCAAAGGGGAAATCGGGGTACACTTGTTCGAGTTGCTTTAGTTGGCTACACAAATGTTGGAAAATCTACTTTAATGAATATTATTTCTAAAAGTGATGTTTTTGCTGAAAATAAATTATTTGCTACTTTAGATACTACCGTTCGTAAAGTGGTGATTGGTAATCTCCCTTTTCTACTAAGTGATACTGTAGGCTTTATTCGTAAATTACCCACACAGCTNATAGAGTCTTTTAAGAGTACNCTAGATGAGGTTAAAGAAGCTGATCTTTTGCTCCATGTAGTTGATATTTCACATCGAAATTTTGAGGAACATATTGAATCTGTAAACCAAATTTTAAAAGAGATAAATAGCTTGGATAAACCTACNTTAATTGTATTTAATAAAATAGATGCCTATAAATCTGATGCATTCGATGAAACAGATTTGGTAAGGGTAAGAACAGAAAATCATTATTCTTTANAGGAGTGGCAAAATACTTGGATGCACCGAATAAACAATAGGGCATTATTCATATCTGCTTTAAGTAGAGAAAATATTGATACATTCAAAGAACGGGTTTATGCGGCCATAAGAAAAATTCATGTTAAACGTTTTCCTTACAATAACTTTCTTTATCCGGGGGGNCTAAAAAAAATTTAATTTTTTTTAATAAATCATATAATCTCTAAGTTTATGCTATAAGATATAATACTTTAAACTTGTTAATATTTTTAAGATCTATTGTATTCTAAATTTGAATTAGATAATGCGTAATAAAACCAATAATCACTTCATTTTTTAACCAAATGTTAACAAAGAGGATTGAAAATATTTTTCAATTTTGATATCCCAAAAAATTAATTTTTAATAAATATTGAAAATGGAAGAAATAGGCAGTAAAAATGTTGATATTAAGANGATCAATGAAAAGATAGAAAAGGAAAGTGCATTTGTCGATTTATTNACTATNGAAATAAATAANGTTATTGTTGGTCAAAAGCATATGGTTGAACGTTTGTTGATTGGCCTATTGGGTCGAGGGCACATNCTATTAGAAGGAGTTCCAGGGTTNGCCAAAACACTTGCCATTAACTCCTTGAGTCAATCAGTCAAAGGAGTTTTTAGTAGGGTTCAATTTACCCCCGATCTATTGCCTGCTGATGTTGTTGGAACGATGATATATAATATTAAAGAGAATGATTTTACAATCAAAAAAGGACCCATATTCGCTAACTTTGTTTTGGCTGACGAGATTAATCGTGCCCCAGCCAAGGTTCAATCTGCTTTATTAGAAGCNATGCAGGAAAAACAGGTAACTATTGGAGATACTACNTTTAACCTTCCTACACCATTTTTGGTAATGGCCACTCAGAATCCTGTGGAACAGGAAGGGACATATCCATTACCTGAAGCCCAAGTTGATCGGTTNATGTTGAAAACTGTAATNGATTACCCAAAATTTGATGAAGAACAAGTTATTGTTCGNNCTAATCNAAAAAANAAACANGAGAAGATCAAATCCGTAGTAACTACNAAGCAGATTGAGACTGCCCAGAGTACAGTTAGAGAAATATATATGGATGAGAAAATTGAAAAATATATAATTGATTTAATTTTTGCAACTCGCTATCCTGATAAATATAACTTGGNGAACATTAAACCTTTAATTGGNTTTGGTGCATCACCAAGAGGTAGTATTAATTTGGCAACAGCATCTAAATGTCATGCCTTNCTTAAACATCGGGGATATGTAATCCCAGAGGATGTACGTGCAGTTATTTATGATGTTTTAAGGCATCGTATAGGACTTACATATGAGGCAGAAGCTGAAAACATTTCAACGGAGGATTTGATAAGTCAAATCACNAATGAAGTGGAGGTACCNTAGGCAAAAAATATTTATAGCAATACCGATTTAATTACTTATGGACACTAAGGACCTACTAAAAAAAGTTCGTAAAATAGAAATCAAGACTCGCAGATTAAGTGATAATATTTTTGGAGGAGAGTACCACAGTACATTTAAGGGTAGAGGAATGACCTTTAGTGAGGTTCGTCAATATCAGTATGGAGATGATGTNAGAAGTATAGACTGGAATGTTACCGCAAGATATAATGAACCATTTGTCAAGGTATTTGAGGAAGAGCGCGAACTTACACTAATGCTAATTATTGATGTTAGTGGATCCGAATTGTTTGGAACGGAGGGACAATTTAAACGGGAGGAACTAACAGAAATAGCAGCAACCTTATCTTTTTCAGCTATGCAAAATAACGATAAGGTAGGACTCATTCTTTTTTCTGATCAGATAGAGCTTTTTATACCTCCCAAAAAAGGACGTTCACATGTATTGCGAATAATTCGTGAGCTATTGGAATTTCAACCTAAAAGTCAAAAAACTAGTATTAGCAATGCTTTAGAGTTTTTATCGGGAGTAATGAAAAAGAAAGCCATAGTTTTTTTGATGTCCGATTTCATGGACAGTGACTATGAAAAAACTTTAAGAATTGTTGCCAAAAAACATGATTTGACTGGTATTAGAATTTATGACCGCCATGAGGAAAACATTCCAAATTTAGGGTTGGTTCCTATGTTAGATAATGAAACAGGTAAAATGGCCTATATCAATACCCAGTCAGCAAAAGTCCGCAAGGATTATTCAGAGCATTATAAAGTACAAGTAAGTCAATTTGAAAATTTATTTCATAAAAATGGCTCAGGTACCTTGCATTGCCGATTAGATGAAAGCTATGTTAAAAAGTTATTGAATTTTTTTAAATCAAGAGGCTGATGAGAGGAGTTATCCTAATGTTTTTTGGATTAATTTTTTCGCTCTTCATGGTTAGAGGACAAACCTCTATAGAATTTAACGTTACTGTTGATACCACAAAAATGCGTATTGGTGAAAAAATTAATTATACCCTTCAATTGAAAGCTGATTCAACAGCACAGATTATTTTTCCAGAACAAGCCCGTTTTACTCCTTTTGAAATTCTCGAGGAAAGTCCCATTGACACTATCAGGGCACAAAGTCACTACCTTTTCTCGAAGAAATATGCCTTGATTCAATTTGACTCTGGAGTATACTGGTTGCCACCACAAAAAGTATCTGTTAATGGGATTGCTAGAACCTCCGACTCACTCATGATTCAGGTAGCCAATGTTCCAGTAGATACTCTAAAGCAAAAGTTATTTGATATAAAGCCAATTGCGCAAGTTGAACAAAATTTTCATGCAATAATTCAAAGTTTAATTTATGGACTGGTAGTTGTTTTGATTTTGATTGGGTTAATTTATGGTTTCTATTATGTAAAAAAGAGTAGGGGAGACCTTAGAAAGAAACTTCCACCTTTTGAACGCGCTATTGAGGAACTTAAAGCGTTGGAATCTATCTCTCCTTCAGAGCAAGAGGAGTATAAAAATTACTACTCTCGCCTTACTGATGTGGTAAGACGTTACTTAGAGGAAGAGACAAAAATTACTGCTTTAGAAAGCACTACGGATGAATTATTACTCAAGTTAGAGGCCTTAAAAAAGAATGGAAAATTAGAGTTAGAGCGTGAAACTATTAAGGACCTTAAGACAGTTTTAAGGACTGCTGATTTGGTAAAGTTTGCTCGATCTATGCCTGAATTCGGTACCACAGCTAAAGACAGGGTATTGGTCCAGGGGGTCGTTTTAAAGACTAAAGAAGCCCTACCTGAGCCTACCCCAGAAGAGATTAGAGATAAAGAGGAATACCAAGAATTATTGGTTAAAAAAAGAAGAAAACAGCAGTTGCAGTGGGGTTTTACCTCATTGGGAATTATAATGGTTTTAAGCCTTTTACTAGCTATTGCTTTATATGGATTTTATCCGGTTAAAGATACTATTTTGGGTAATCCTTCTATAAGGCTAAAAAATAAGGAATGGGTTAATAGTCAATATGGAACCCCCCCTGTAAAAATTGCAACTCCAGAGGTTCTACGAAGGGTTAAAACTGAGATGGGCGGTGCGTTGCGTTTTTCCTCTGGAGATTATGATTCCCCCTTTTACATTGACTTGGTTTTCACACAAAAACCTCCAAAACAGAAACAGAAAGAAAAAGGAGCCGAAAGGGAGCAACCCGACAAAGATAAAGAAGAGGTTCAAGAATTAATTAATGAAATAATTAATGATTTCCAGTCTCGTGGTGCAGTGAATATACTTATTAAAGAAGAGGAGTTCACCACATTATCTGGAATCCCAGCCTTAAAAATTTATGGAACCTTAGATTATCCAAAGAAAGGAAAAAATAAACGAGTTCGTTGCAATTATATGACGCATTTATTTGATTTTGACAAGGGTGGTATTAACCTAACTTTATTGTATGAGAAGGAAGATCGCTATGGTCCAGCAATCGAAAAAAGAGTTATGGAGAGTTTTGAATTAATAAAAGAATTATAATAGTGTTTGAGGGAATTTACTTAGAGAATCCTAATTATCTTTGGTTGTTTATTTCACTTCCGCTGCTTATAGGATGGTACCTTTTTAATTCAAAAAAAGCACAGCCTGTATTAAAAATATCCTCACTTAAAGGTTTTCAGCAAAAAACAAATTTTCTTGGTAAGCTCCAACCCTTACTATTTATTTTGAGACTCCTTTCGTTGGGTTTGATAATCTTAGCAATATCTAGACCTCAAACGATGGACGTTTCAACAAGAACTAAAACTAATAAGGGAATAGACATCGTTATGGCAATTGATGTATCCTCTAGTATGTTGGCACAAGATTTGAAACCTAACCGTCTTTCCTCACTTAAAAGAGTAGCTACTTCTTTTATTGATGATAGAATGAGCGACAGAATTGGGTTAGTTATCTATGCAGGAGAAAGTTATACTAAAACACCTATTACTAGTGATAGAGCGATTGTAAAAAATGCCTTGCGCGAAATACGTTACGAAGGTTTAATTGAAGATGGAACAGCAATTGGAATGGGGCTTGCCACTGCAGTTAACAGATTAAAAGATAGTCGCGCCAAAAGTAAAGTAATCATTTTGCTTACAGATGGGGTTAACAATTCAGGCTTTATAGATCCTAAGATAGCAAGTGAACTAGCTGTGGAATATGAAATTAAGACTTACACGATTGGGCTTGGAAGTAACGGTACGGCAAGAGCACCTGTAGGGATTTTACCAAATGGTAAGTTTCAATATGGTATGACCAAAGTTGAAATTGATGAGGAATTATTGAAAACTATTGCAAAAAATACTGGAGGTCTTTACTTTCGAGCAACTGATAATAAAAAATTGGAGGAAATCTATGACGAAATTAATAAATTAGAAAAGACCGAAGTTGAGGAATTTAAATATTACAACTACGAGGAAAAATTCAGGCCTTTGATATTATTAGCTTTGACTTTAATATTAATAGAGTGGTTGGCAAGAAATACTATTTTTAAAAGCTTTATTTGAGATGTATCAATTGGACGCACCTTTTTATTTTTATTTTTTTACCATAATACCAGTTTTGTGGGTTGGTTTTCTTTTGGTTGAAAAATGGAAACATAGTGTTCAAATACGCTTTGCTCAATCTTCTTTAATGGAAAAATTAAGCCCCAATCGTTCTAAATTTAAACCAGCTTTAAAGCTTTTCTTGTTGACTTTAGGAGTTTCATTTTTAACTTTGGGCTTGGTAAATCCCAAAATTGGTACACAGTTAGAAACGGTAAAAAGAGAGGGTGTAGATATAGTTTTTGCCATTGATGTATCCAAAAGTATGCTGGCGGAGGATATTGCCCCAAATCGATTGGAAAAGTCTAAACGTCTAGTCTCAGCTATAATCAATCAACTAACCAGTGATCGCATAGGTATCATTGCCTATGCCGCTCAAGCCATCCCTCAATTACCGATTACTACTGATTATGGTGCGGCTAAAATGTTTTTACAAGCGCTAAATACCGATATGCTATCTTCTCAAGGCACTGCACTTGATGCAGCTTTGGACTTATCTGGAACCTTTTTTGATGATGAAGACCAAACCAACCGTGTGTTGTTTTTAGTTTCAGATGGCGAAGATCACTCTGAGGAGGGGAAATCCGCTGCAAGTAGGGCTTCAGAACTGGGGATTAAAATTTTCACCTTTGGCGTAGGTTTAGACGAAGGTGCTCCTATTCCTATTAAAAGGAGAGGAATCGTAGAATCCTATAAGAAAGATTTGGATGGGGAAACAGTGATCACAAAGAGAAATCCAGAAATTTTAATTCAGATAGCCAATGCTGCAGGTGGAGAATATATTGATGGAAATGATACACAAGCGGTAGTCGATTTTGTATTGGAAACACTTAAGAATATGGATAAAAAAGAATTTGAAGCAAAAAAATTTGTTAGTTATAAAGATCAGTTTCAAGCTTTTCTTTTTGCCGGATTCCTTTTAATTTTGCTTGAGGTATTCCTTTTTGAAACCAGAACGAAATGGGTACAACGTCTAAATTTATTCAACGAGAACAAATGATAGAAAGAACTTCTTTACTTATTTTTTTTCTGCTTGTTTTCTGGTCAATAAATGCTCAAGACAGTGAGGTTACCAATCAAATTTATGAGGGTAATACTCGTATTGAAGCTGATGAATTTGTTGAGGCTGAAATGGCCTTCCGTAGGGCATTATCAAAATCTCCTGAAAGAACAGAAGCACTTTACAATCTAGGGAATACACATTTTAATGAGCAGGATTATGAAGAGGCTAAACAAAGGTATTTTCAAACCCAAAAATTTGCTGATAACAGTACAAGTAAGCACCAGGCGTTTCACAATATGGGAAATGTTTTTATGAAACAAAAAGATTACGCTAAAGCAGTAGAAACTTATAAAAATGCATTGAGAAATAATCCTCAGGATGAGGAAACCCGATACAATTATGCCTTGGCAAAAGAATTACTTGAAAAAGAACAGCAACAACAAGATAATAAGGAACAAGACCAGCAAGATGAACAAAATCAGGATAATCAGGAAAATAAAGATAAAGAAAAGGATGGTGACAAAGATCAAGATTCGAGAGAAAATAAGGAAGATAATGAGAGTGATAAAGGAGAAGATGAAAAAGATAAAAAGGATGAGGGAAATCAGGAAAAAGATAACCGATCAAATGATGGAAATAACCAGAAGAAAAATCAACAGCCACAGAAACCTAAACAAACGGAATTATCACCTGAGCAAGTAAAAAGTTTGCTTGAGGCAATGAATAATCAAGAAAAAGAAGTTCAAGATAAAGTTAATGCAGAAAAGATAAAGGGAACCCCAATTAGGGGCAGAAAAGATTGGTAAAATTAATCGATGAAAAAAATTAAGATTTTTATTTTAATCGCACTTATGGGAGTAGTTCAGTCGATTGCTCAAGAGGTCAGTTTTGATGCAAAAGTAAGTAAGAGAAGTATGGGATTAAATGAAAGACTTAGGGTAGATTTTGTAATGAATCAAAATGGCGATGACTTTACACCTCCAGATTTTTCTGGATTTAGAGTTGTTGGTGGACCTAATCAGTCAATTAGTAATTCATGGGTTAATGGAAAAAGAAGTTTTTCAAAAACTTATACTTATTTCTTGACCCCAAAAGAAAAGGGCGCATTAAAGATAAAACAAGCTAAGATTAATATAGGAGGAGAGATTTATAAAACTACCCCGGTTGATGTCACTGTTACTGACGCAGTGGCAGTTCCAAGAGATCCAAACAGTCCAGAATACTTAATTGATGATAATATCCATCTGATCACTGAGATTTCAAACAGTAGACCCTTTCTCAATGAGGCAATAACTGTCATCTATAAACTTTATTTCAGAAACCCATTGAGAATATCTGATGGTCGAGCCATTGAAAATCCTCAGTTTGAAGATTTTTGGAGTCATAACATTAATATTCCTCAGCTAAAAGTTGAATCAGGAACCTACAAAGGTGAAGATTACAATATGGTGGTTTGGAAAAAGAGTGTTTTATATCCTCAGAAAACTGGAAAACTTTTCATTGATCCACTGAGCTTAAGTTTGGTGATTGACCTTCCCTCCAAAAGAAGAGATTTTTTTGGAAATAGAATTGTCCAGCAATCATCCAGGACGGTTTCAGCGGGTAGGAGAACCATCAATGTTAAACCACTTCCAGAAAAAGGGAAACCTGCTAATTTTTTTGGTGCTGTGGGGCAGTTTAATTTTGATGCTTTGATTAATAAAAACTCCTTGAAGGCAAGTGAATCTTTCGAGGTGAAATTAAAAGTATCTGGAAAAGGTAATTTAAAACTTTTTAATTTACCTAAGCTAATATTACCCAATACTCTGGAGGTCTTTGAACCAGAGCATAGTGAAAATGTNAGAACAACTCTTTATGGGATGCAGGGTAGTATAGANGATAATTATACCGTTGTNCCCCGTTTTCAGGGAAAATATCCNATTTCAGCGATTTCATTTTCTTATTTTGATCCAAAAAAAGAACGCTACTTTACTTTGCGNTCTAACGATCAAATCGTGGANGTATATGGGGGTCCTGTTTCGCCAAATTCNAATCAAAAAACTTCTCCAACAAATAAACAATTAATTNCTTCCTCNAATGAGTCTTTTCGATTTATTAAGTTAAAACCTAATCTCGAGCCTATGGTTAAGATGAGATTTTGGAATAGTAAATTATATTATAGCCTTATGGCTTCTCCATTCCTCATCTTACTTGCCTTTGTTATATTTACTAGACGCAATCAAAGAATATCTGATGATATTGAAGGATCAAAGTTGAGAGCAGCTAATCGTTTGGCTAAAAAGTACCTTGGTGAGGCCAAAAATAATTTAAGTAACAAACCACTCTTCTATGAAGCTCTGGAGCGAGCATTATACAATTATCTAAAGGCAAAACTTAAAATTAAAACGGATGATTTTAGCAAAGAAAAAGTAACTGAATTATTATCCTTAAAAAATCTATCCCCTAACGAAATAAATCTGTTTGTAGCAGTTTTGGAGAANTGTGAAATCGCNAGATATTCGCCGGCTANAGACACTGAAATGCAACAGGACTTTAATCAAGCTCTTCAGGTAATCTCTGATATTGACAAGAAATTATGAGAAAGAAATTTACANTAGTTTTTNTATTNATGTTCTTCTATTTAGCAATTGGACAAGATAATAATCGAAAATTTGAAAATGCCAATACGGCGTACAATGCAGGTCAATTTGAAAAGGCAG
Source organism: Flavobacteriaceae bacterium (assembly GCA_002695445.1). Lineage (GTDB taxonomy): Bacteria > Bacteroidota > Bacteroidia > Flavobacteriales > Flavobacteriaceae > UBA8316. The sequence goes on along the minus strand of NZOY01000010.1, from coordinate 10,137 downwards.
TTCTAATATATAAAGAAATTTTAGAGTCAGGTGAACATAGTGCAGCTCTTTTTTTCAACATNGCCAATTGTTATTACCGATTGAATAATGTTGCAGAAAGTATCTTCTTTTTTGAGAAGGCCAAACAATTGAACCCCTTGGACGATGACATTAAAGTCAATAGTACCTTTGCTCAGAACATGGCAATAGATGCAGTAGAGGTATTACCTAAATCTCAAATCACAAAATTTCAGGAAGGCTTATTCGGGCTTTTTAAACAAGACGGGTGGGCTATTTTTTCTGTCTTTTTGTCATGGCTGCTAGTTGTTTTTTGGATACTTTATTTGAGAAATAAAATCCCNTTATTAAAACGTATTTTCTTCGTTTTTACCATATTGATTGGTTTACTTTTAGTGAGCTCTGTATCTATTTCATTTATAAAATCCACTAATGAGGCTTCTACTACCTATGGTATTTTATTTAATGAAAAGATTGAGGTTTGGACAGAACCTAATTCAAGAGCAGAGGGGTTATTTTTCATTCATGAGGGAACGAAAGTTCAAATGTTAGATGTTCTTCAGGAATGGCAAAAAATCAGAATTGCTAATGGTTCAGAGGGCTGGATTAAAGGGGGTAAAGTAAGAAGCCTTAAAAGTTTTAAATAAGGTCGTTAGGGAATTCATCTTTTAACACACTACCCCAATTAAAAAGATATTCTCCAAGTTCGATAATAGGAGCATATAAAAAGGATTTATTAATCATTTCTTGATCCATTATGGTTATCCATTGATTTATTTTGGAAGCAAAAAACAGAATTACACTACTAATTATTGCCCATTTCAATGTGCCAAAAATTGAACCTAGAAACTTATTGAAAAGACCTAAAGAGGCTTGACTTAATATCTTTGTAACTCCCTTTGCTAATAGAGATATAGAATAAACAATAACTATGAAAACGACAAGAAAAGAAATAATTTGTATAAACAAAGGGTTCCAATTAAAAAAACCTACAATTTGTTCGGTTATAAAATTGGACAATTTAATTGCACCTAAAAAACCTAAAAATAAGGCTACTAGACTTGAAAGCTCAATAACGAGACCCTTCGCAAAACCTTTTAAAAATCCAAAGCCCAGTAGAAGACCAATAATTAAATCAACTAAGTTCACTTTACTAAATTACTTTATTTTTAGGAATGTAGGTATCTAGATTTTCTTAAAGCCAGTATCTTTATAAGATGGAAAAAGGTCTAAGTCGAAATGAAGAATTAAAAACCCGATGGGAAAACTTAGTTATTATTTTGAGTAACAAATTCTCTGACGGAAAGCCACTTGATGTAGAGGGTATCCTTTATTTAGTTGGCCTTCAGGAATTGGGTCAGATTCATCGAAAAATGAAAAAAGATGATAATGTCAATTTAATTCATATAGGAATATGCAGTGTATTAGAGCCCTATGGTTATTATCGTTTTGACTATTATGATGAGGATAGATGGCCTCATTTTGAACTTTTAGAACCACTACCTTCTCTTAAGCCAGGTGAGCAAACTATATTGATGAAAGATGCATTAGTCACATATTTTTTAAAACGTGAGCTAATTCAATAAATTTTTACTTTTGTGTAATGATTAAAAAAATTAATGAAAATTTGGACTTAGTAAATAAATTTAAATCTGAGTCAAAGGAAGAAGTTGAAGCGTTTCGAGTAAAATATTTGGGTAAAAAAGGTATTTTAAATTCCTTTTTTGATGCTTTCAAAACTTTGCCAAGTGAACAAAAAAAGGAATTTGGAGCTCCACTAAATAAGCTTAAAAATGCGGTGATAGAAAAAGTAAAAGTTTTACAGTCTGAAACCGAGATTCAACTTCCCACATCTAGTTTTATTGATTTGTCAAGACCTGGATTTCCANTNNAAATGGGNTCTAGACACCCCCTNTCACTTGTTAAAAATAGAATTGTTNACATATTTGCTCAAATAGGNTTTAACATATCAGAGGGNCCTGAAATTGAGGAGGATTGGTACAATTTCACTGCNTTAAANCTTCCTGAACACCATCCAGCTAGAGACATGCAGGACACNTTTTTCATTCAAAAAGATCCNGACATCTTNTTGCGAACCCATACTTCCTCAGTTCANGTTAGGTATATGGANAATAACCATCCTCCNATCCGAACAATTTCTCCAGGTAGAGTTTTCAGAAATGAGGCTATATCNGCTAGATCTCATTGTATTTTTCACCAAGTAGAAGGGTTGTACATTGACAAGAATGTTTCCTTTGCTGATCTAAAACAAACCCTGCTGTATTTCACAAAATCACTTTTTGGAAAGTCAAAAATACGATTGAGACCTTCATATTTTCCCTTTACAGAACCTAGTGCCGAACTTGATATTTACTGGGGCTTAGATACAGAGACAGATTATCGGATAACTAAAGGAACTGGTTGGTTAGAAATCATGGGTTGTGGCATGGTGGACCCAAATGTTTTAAAAAATTGTAAAATAGACCCCGAGGAATATTCTGGTTATGCATTTGGAATGGGAATTGAGCGAATTGCAATGCTACTGTATCAAATTGGTGATATTCGGTTATTTTTTGAGAATGATGTTAGGTTTTTATCCTATTTTAAATCAGGAGTATAATTTTTTTAATCAGACCTTATAAATAAGAAAAATTAAGTGTCATTTTTTCAAATTGAATTCAATTTTAATGTCCTATAAATTAGTATAATGAATCCTAAACCATAAAATATTCCAATTCTAAGAAATTTTTTTCTCGAATCAACTGTGAATTGAGATAGGGACCAGCCAACAGTTATTAAAAAAACCATCAATAAATTTGTTAAAGGATACTCAAGCAAAAAAAATCTCGCTTCCTTATTTTTAATAACTTTTATTATAGAAAATTCATACCATAAATTAAACTTTGGAGAAATTAAATAAAGGGTAAGTCCAATAAATATCTGAATATATGAAAATATTAAGCCGAATAAAAAAAGTCTTAGGTGAAAAGGTTTAAAAAATTTCCTCTTAAAAAAACTTACTATAGCATTAGACGTTCCAAAAAACAATATTAATATGACTATATAGGACCAATATATATATACATCTTCTAAAATTAAATGCAAATGCAATTTTAATCTTAATTAAGTAGTAATAAATTTAANATATTAGTTCATCNTTTAGCTTTTCTAGCCTTGATAAAGCTTTTGATGAAATANACCATTGCGNTTATTGTAGTAGCAACCATCAAAAANACNCTAAATGTGGCTGGATTNTCACCTCTATCTATNGCNGAGAATAGTGGCTTAAGNAGNCCAATCAAAATCATAAANGTTAAAANAACAACTATATGTGAAATAAATTTATTTTCTTTTTTTACTCCATTATTCATCAAAACAATAAAAGCACCAAAAAAAACAGGAATNAGAGCCGTTATTGGCCTAGCTTCTGANGTGAAATAACCAAATAAACCAATTATTATAAGGACGAAACCGTTAATTAAACTTATGATATGTGTTTTCATATAATATTATTATTTATCAAATATAGAATATTCTTAATTCAGCTTATTACATAAACCATGATTAATATTTAAAGAAGTAAAATTTTTACACAGTTGAAACCCTTAGTGTATTAACCATTCCTTTTTCAATAATTGGCATTGCAGTCAAGTTAATCAGTAAGTCCCCTTTATTAACATAACCNTTTTCCTTTGCTATTTCATTAATTTGTTCAACAGTTTTGTCTGTACTTTCAAAGCTGTCGTAAAAGAAAGCACTCACACCCCAAATCAAGTTAAGTTGAGTNAAAATACGTTTGTTNGATGTAAATACTANNATATGGGAATTTGGTCTCCAAGCTGAAACTTGGAAAGCTGTATAACCACTATTAGTTAAAGTGCATATAGCTTTGGCTTNGACATCATTAGCAATGTGNACTGCNTGGTAACAAATAGATTTTGTTATGAANCTAACTGTTCTAATGTTTGGNGGTTTTTGAGGTACGGAGATTAGTTCNGAGTNTTCTACACTATGAATGATTGAGCTCATGGTTTGAATTACCTGAACAGGATTTTCTCCAANGGAGGTTTCCCCNGANAGCATTACGGCATCAGCACCATCCATAACAGAGTTTGCAACGTCATTCACCTCAGCTCTTGATGCAGTAAGGCTATCAATCATACTCTCCATCATTTGAGTTGCAATAATTACAGGTATTCTAGCTTTTTTTGCAAGTTTCACTAATTTTTTTTGAATTAGGGGTACTTCTGCAGGGGGAATTTCAACCCCAAGATCACCTCTAGCAACCATTAAGCCNTCACAGTATGATATTATCTTATCAATATTTTCTATTCCTTCAGGCTTTTCTATTTTAGCAATAATTGGAATTTTGTGATTAGTGTGATGTTCAATTAATTTTTTGAGGTCAAGAATATCGTCACTATTTCTTACAAATGAAAGGGCAATCCAGTCAACGTTTTGTTTAATNGCAAATTCAGCATCAACAATATCCTTATCAGTTANNGCTGGAAGTGATAATGTTGTATTTGGNAGATTAACACCTTTTTTTGATNTTAAACTTCCNCCTTGAATAACTCTTGCTTTAACCTTTGATTTTTTGTCTGAAGAAACTACCTCAAATATTAGTTTACCATCATCTAACAACACCCTTTCTCCAGGTTTAACGTCTTGTGAAAAATTTTTATAATTCATGTAAACTTTTTCCTTGTTTCCCACAAAATTTTGATCACTATNAAATGNAATTANTTCNCCTGGCTCAANTCTAGCTCCCTCTTTNACACTTCCAATTCTTAATTTTGGACCTTGAAGATCAGCCAGAATNGATGTATTAGATTNAATCTTCTCACTTACNTTACGNACCATTTTAATCCTATTTTCAACTTCACTGTGGTCAGCGTGAGAAAAATTGATTCGNAACACATCTACTCCCTCCAAAATCATGGTTTCAATTATTTCAGGAGTATCTGTTGATGGGCCTAANGTGGCAACAATCTTTGTTTTTTTTCTTTCACTCATTAATTAAAAATTTATGATAAGATCGAGGTTTATTTGACTTAGATTAGGCTGATAAAAATAGGATACCTCACTAATTTTTTCNANNGCTTTAACTAATGAAACGGTATTAATNCCTGAATTAATTTTTAATATATAATCTACGTCAATTAATTCCTCAATCAAATATAATTCTTTTGTTTTAGGTATATCGAATAAGCTTCCAACCTTTTCTGCACTATCTTCAACTAATAAAGATCGATTTGAAAAAAGGTAACAAGAAACTCCCTTAATTCTATCATTCCATTCAAAACTTTGGAATTTAACTTTATATTTGTTGTGATAAACTTCTTCCTTTGATTTAATGAATCTCGAATTAAATGCCATATTTAGTAAATAGGCTAATCTGAAGTTCTCACAATTTGAATTAATGCATATTAAACTGAATTCCTCATTATTAATATCATCAAGGAGGTAGCGTTTTTTTTTATTCATAAATTTTTTGATTGGATTTTCATTGAATAGTATGCGCGGCGAGCTGCTTTTTCNTCAGATTTCTTTTTTGAAATTTCCCGAGCTTTTATTATTAATGTTTTATCAATGTAAATNCCAGTTGTATAATTATTTTCAGGGTCTAAGCCTGTATCTTTTTCGGTTTTAAATTGAACGGTCTTTTTATTTTTCTGACCCCATTCCAAAAGTAATCCTTTATAACTCAAAATACTATGCTGAAGCTTTTCCAGACTTACATAATGCCTAACGATTTTATCTAAAATAAATAGTTTACACTTTATATAACCACGATCAATAAAAACTGCTCCTATAAGAGCCTCTAATAGATTACCATGAATATTTTTCCCTAAGTTAATTTTAACTTCTGTATCTAATAATTCAACCAAACCGAGTTTTTCTCCGATATTATTTAGATTNTCTCGACTTACAATTTTAGCTCTATACTTTGTTAATGTTCCCTCTTTTGCAACGGGAAATTTTTCAAATAAAAAGGCTGAAATAACTATGCTAAGCATCGAATCTCCTAGAAACTCTAATCTCTCAAAGTTAATTGAGTTGCCATCACCATCTTTTAAATTTGATGAGCGATGAGTAAAAGCTTTTTGGTAAATTTCAATTCTAATAGGCTTTAAAGCAGTAATCTTCCTTAATCTACTAAAAAACATCTTTTCCTTTATATTAGATGACTTTAGTATTTGTCTTAGAAAATTCACATTCTTGAGTTAGTTAATTTTTTTAAAAATGACACATGCATTATGACCTCCGAATCCAAAAGTATTAGAAAGTGCAATATTTATTTCTCGTTTCTGAGGTTTTCCTAAGGTGAAGTTGATTTCATGATCTAATTGGTCATCATGTATTTTGTGATTAATAGTTGGTGGTACTACATTATTTTGAATTGCCATTATCGATGCTATAGATTCAATAGCACCTGCTGCTCCCAAAAGATGACCAGTCATTGATTTCGTAGAGTTTAAATTCATTTTGTAGGCATGCTCTCCAAAAACAGATATTACAGCATTAGTTTCAGCTAAATCTCCTAATGGGGTTGAAGTACCATGCATATTGATTATGTCAACCTCATCAGGTTCAATATCAGCATCCTTCAAGCAATTCAGCATCACCTTTTTTGCCCCAATGCCATCTGGGTGTGGTGCTGTCATATGATGAGCGTCTGCAGATAGACCACCCCCAACTAATTCAGCATATATTTTAGCACCTCTTGCTTTAGCGTGCTCATACTCTTCAACAATTAATGTTCCAGACCCCTCACCTAATACAAATCCATCTCGAGTTTTATCAAATGGTCTTGATGCAGTTTTATACTCATCATTNCGAGTTGATANAGCGTGCATACCATTGAATCCNCCNATGCCAGCAATGGTAATTGCNGCTTCAGANCCTCCAGAAACCAATACGTCAGCATAACCCATTCTGATATAATTTAATGAGTCAATAAGGGCATTTGCNGATGATGCACATGCNGAAACNGTGGTGAAGTTAGNNCCTTTTAGTCCATATTTAATAGAAATNAGTCCAGGGGCGATNTCAGCNATCATTTTTGGAATAAAAAAGGGGTTAAATCTAGGAGTACCATTTCCACTTGCAAAGTTTAAAACTTCATTTTGAAAAGTTTCTAGACCTCCTATTCCAGCTCCCCAAATTACACCAATTCTATCTTTATCCTCTTTTTCAATCTCTAAACCAGAGTCGTTTATGGCTTCTTCAGTTGTAACAAGAGCATATTGAGCAAAACGGTCATACTTTCTTACTTCTTTACGATCCATAAAGTTTAGGGGTTCAAAATTCTTTAACTCACAAGCAAATTGTGTTTTAAACTTTGATGCATCGAAAAGTGTTATTGGTCCAGCACCACTTGCCCCAGATAATAAACCCTCCCAATACCCATGGAGGGTATTTCCTATAGGAGTTAATGCTCCCAATCCGGTAATTACTACTCGTCTTGGTATCATTTAAGAGAGGTAATTATTTTGCTTGCTCAATAAATTGAATCGCTTGCCCAACAGTGGCAATATTTTCAGCTTGNTCNTCTGGAATCTGAATGTCAAATTCTTTTTCAAATTCCATTATTAGCTCAACTGTATCCAAAGAATCAGCACCTAAATCATTGGTAAAGTTGGCTTCAGAAACCACTTCGTTTTCGTCAACACCTAGTTTGTCAACAATTATTGCTTTTACTCTTGATGAAATGTCAGACATAATGAAAGTTAATTTAAAATTACTGTGGACAAAAATATAAAACTTTGCATCAAATCGCTATTTAGGATAAAAATTATAACTTTTCTTTGTAAAGTTAATTGTTAAATAAAAAATCTAAACGCTTTATTTAAGCTAAGTACGTGAGNAAGATGGAAAATAAAACTGTTAAAAGAATTATTTTTTTCGCCTCTGGTTCAGGTACTAATGTTGCTAATATTATCAAATATTTTAATGGTAATGATAAAGTTGAGGTTGCCCTTACNCTTACCAATAATCCAAATTCCGGNGTNATAAAACGTGTGAAAAAAATGAAAAAGCCATNCATNGTCTTTTCAAAGCATGAATTAGAAGATAAATCCCTNTTNCAAAAAATTATATCTATTAATCCAGATTTAATAATTTTAGCAGGTTTTTTACTCAAAATACCAGCTAATTTTGTAAATGCTTTTCCAAAAAAAATAATCAATATTCATCCGGCTTTACTTCCAAAATTTGGAGGTAGAGGCATGTATGGTAATAGGGTTCACCAAAGTGTTAAAGANTCTAGCGANGAAAAAACAGGAATTACAATNCACTTTGTNAATGAATTTTTNGATCAAGGAACAATTATTTTTCAAGCATCTGTNCNTATTNAGGATAATGATACAGTAGAGGATATTGCAAATAAAGTTCATAAGCTTGAGTATGCTCATTATCCTAGGATTATCGATCAATTACTTTTTTCTTAAAGTATGTCAAACAGAGTAAATATTTATACGGATGGCTCTGCAATTGGCAACCCAGGGCCTGGTGGATATGGTATTATAATGGAATGGGTTAATAAAAAGTATATAAAGGAATTCTCAGAGGGATATCAAATGACCACTAATAATCGCATGGAGCTGTTAGCTATTATTATAGCACTAGAATCATTAAAAATCGAACCTATGGAAGTAATGGTTTTTTCAGACTCAAAATATGTTGTGGAATCTGTCGATAAAAAATGGGTTTTTAGTTGGGAAAAAAAACAATTTAAGGGAAAGAAAAACCCAGATTTGTGGAAACGATATCTATTAATGCATCGAAAACACAAGGTAAGCTTTAAATGGATAAAGGGTCATAACAAGCACCCCCAAAACGAAAGATGTGACCAATTAGCTTTAAATGCGGCAAAAAGAAAAAATAAAAAAATTGACTTGTATTATGAGAAAAGAGAGAAAGGGATTTCTAAGCCTTGAATCCAAAAAAATAGATAGAAATGTCTTATTAAAACGTTTCTAACCCCTAATAAGTTTAGTAAATTTGTTTATGAATAATAAATTACTGATAGTAGGTACGATGGCCTACGATGATATTGAAACCCCTTTCGGAAGAGAGAAAAAAATACTTGGAGGTGCAGCTACTTATATTGGATTGTCGGCCTCTCAATTTGCATTGGATTGTGCTTTAATTTCTGTTATTGGTGAAGATTTTGAAGAAAGACATCTTAATTTACTTAAAAGCAAGAAAATAGATATTTCTGGAGTGAAAATAGTGAAAGGAGGGCAAACTTTTTTTTGGAGGGGAAAGTACAAAAAAGACCTGAATACAAGATCTACAATGGAAACGCGATTGAACGTTTTAGAAAATTTTAATCCAATTATTCCTGAAAATCTCAGATCTCCAGATATATTGATGTTAGGTAACTTGTCTCCTGATGTACAAATTAAAGCAATTGAGCAAATAAAGAATAAGCCAAAGTTGATTATATTGGATACGATGAACTTTTGGATGGATAACTTTCGTACTCAATTGGATGAAGTCATAGCTAAAGTAGATGTAATTTCTGTTAATGATGAGGAGGCACGTCAATTAACTGGTGAGTATTCATTGGTCAAAGCAGCTAGGTTAATTCTTGAATTAGGACCGAGATATGTCATTATAAAAAAAGGTGAACATGGAGCATTACTTTTTCATGAAGATCAAGTTTTTTCTGCCCCAGCGCTCCCAATAGATGAAGTTTTTGATCCCACTGGTGCAGGAGATAGTTTTGCAGGAGGCTTTGCTGGATATCTTACTCAGAATTTAGATTTTTCTTTTAAAAACATGAAATCTGCTGTAATTTATGGCTCTGCAATGGCTTCATTTACCGTTGAAAAATTTGGAACAGAGAGTTTAGTTAAATATTCTTCTTTAAGTATGTTTAACCGCCTAAAAGCCTTTAAAGAATTAACTAACTTTGAAATTGAGTTTTAACAAAAAAATATATAATCAATAATCTATGAGTGATGCAATTAAGCATGAATGTGGGATTGCAATGATTCATCTTAAAAAAGACTTAGCTCATTTTAAAGATAAATACGGTACCTCAATGTTTGCAATTAATAAGATGTACCTGATGATGGAGAAACAACACAACCGCGGCCAGGATGGTGCAGGATTAGGATGTATAAAGCT
>NZOY01000009.1 GCA_002695445.1 Flavobacteriaceae bacterium | reverse complement strand
AAATTTTCACAGCTGCAGGAATCCAAATCATGGAAGGGTATGGACTCACAGAAACATCACCGGTAATATCTATTAGTGAGTCTAAAAAAGGGGGGACAAAATTCGGTTACGTGGGAAAAATAATTGACGGTATAGAAGTAAAAATAGCAAAAGATGGAGAAATTTTATGTAAAGGACCTAACGTGATGAAAGGATACTTCAAGGATCCAAAGTTAACATCAAAAACAATCAAAAATGGTTTTCTTCATACAGGTGACATAGGAGAAATAGACAACGAGGGGTTCTTAAAAATAACAGATAGAAAAAAACAACTTTTTAAAACATCAGGAGGGAAATACATAGCTCCTCAAGTGATTGAAAATAAAATGAAAAGATCCCCATTCATAGAACAAATTATGGTCATTGGGGAAGGTGAAAAAATGCCAAGTGCCCTAATTCAGCCAGATTTTGAATATATTAAAAAATGGTTACAAAAAAATAAATTTAACTTTTTAGATGATTTTAAAAACATTTGTAAAAAAGAAGAATTATTAATTAAAATTACCCATGAGATAGATAAAATAAACGAAGAATTTGGTGATTGGGAAAAAATTAAAAAGTTTGAACTGACTCCTCAGATATGGTCAATTGAAAATGGTCTTCTGACTCCTACTATGAAACTTAAGAGAAAATCAATACTTAAAAAATTTATTCATTTAAAAGAAAAAATTTACAGTTAGATTTTTTTACATAAATTATTCAAGAATAGTATTCTTGCATAATAATTTTTATTATTTTTATTAAAAACTTAGTTTGAAAAAAGAAACTATTGAGTACGCATTAAGAACTACATGGCAACAAATTACTAACATGTATAATGAGAAAGCTTTGAAATATGGTGGAACTATGACCATGGCTTTTACTCTATTGAGTATTGATGCTGATGGAACACCTTCTACAACTTTAGGACCAAAAATGGGTATGGAAAGTACAAGTTTGTCAAGACTTCTTAATACAATGGAGGAAAGAGGACTTATATCAAGAAAACCTAACCCAGAAGATGGCAGGGGTGTGCTTATTTATTTAACCAAAAAGGGGAAACAAAAAAGAGATCTTTCAAAAAAGATTGTGCTAGAATTTAATAATGGTCTGGAAAAAAAAATTGACAAAAGAAAAATAAAAAACTTTTATGAAGTTATTACAGCNATNAAAAANCAAATTGAAGAAGAACANNCNNTAAATTATTTTTAAAAATTATGAAAACAATATCCNAAAANNCNNTNAAAGGNTCNGAATTTATNGTNAANGANTTANNTCCNGAAANAANTTTTACACCNGAAGANTTTAGTGAAGAACAANTTCTTAATGAAAGACTCNGTCAANGAGTTTGTNGACAGAGAAATAATTGCNGAAAGATCNAGATTTGAAAANAAGGATTNTGAATATACCAAAGANGTAATGCAAAANGCTGGCCANTTGGGATTTTTNAGTGTTGGNGTGCCTGAAGAATANGGTGGAATGGGTATGTCTTTTACNTCTACAATGCTCGTTTGTGAATATATTTCAGGTGCTAATGGATCATTTTCAACAGCNTTTGGGGCTCATACTGGTATAGGGACNATGCCCATAGTTTTNTACGGAAATGAAGATCAAAAATCAAAATATGTTCCAAAATTAGCTTCAGGAGAATGGTTTGGTTCCTANTGTTTAACTGAACCTGGTGCTGGGTCTGATGCTAATTCAGGAAAAACATTAGCTAAATTGTCAGATGATAAAAAGNATTATTTAATTTCTGGACAAAAAATATGGATATCCAATGCTGGNTTTGCTAATCTTTTTATAGTTTTTGCAAGAATAGGTGATGATAAGAATATTACTGCTTTTATTGTTCCAGTTGATCTAAAAAATGGAATTACTCTAGGTGAGGAGGAGGAAAAGCTGGGTATAAGAGCATCTTCAACTAGACAGGTTTTTTTTAATAATACAAAAGTTCCAATCCAAAATATTCTGGGTAAAAGAGGAGAGGGTTTTAAAATAGCTATCAACTCACTAAATGTTGGAAGAATAAAACTTGCAGCAGCTACAATTGAAGGTCAAAGACACGTTACTACACTGGCAGTTCAATATGCAAATCAAAGAGTTCAATTTAAGTCCCCAATTTCAAGCTTTGGAGCCATTCAAAGCAAAATTGCTAGTATGGCAACTTATTGTTATGCAACAGAGTCTGCTACTTATAGAGCTGCAAGTGATATTGAGAACAGAATCAATCAACTTAAAAACAATGGAACTTCTCCTCAAGAATCTGAATTAAAGGGATTTGAGGATTTTGCTGTAGAATGTTCTATTCTTAAAGTAGCAGGTTCCGATAATGGTCAGATTTGTGCAGACCATGGTATCCAAATTTTTGGTGGGATGGGTTATTCCTGTGATTCACCAATGGAAATGGCTTGGAGAGATTCGAGGATTGCAAGAATTTATGAGGGTACAAACGAAATAAACAAAATGCTTTCAATAGCAATGCTTTTAAAAAAAGCATCTAAAGGAGAAATAGATTTAATAACTAAGTCAAATGAAATTTTAAATCAAATTAGAAAAGATGTAAATATTTTTGATTTTAACTTTTCACAAGAAAAAAGTTTAAATCAGGAGCAACACTTAATTGGAAATTTAAAAAAAGTATTTCTCATATTAATAAACTTAAGTTTTCAAAAATATGGTACAAAGTTAGAATATCAACAGCAGGTACTTATGAATATGGCNGATATNCTCATTGATATCTATCTGGCTGAGTCAGTTTATTTAAGAGTTTCTAAAAATTTAAAGAAATTAGATAATGAAAAAAAGATTGTTCAAGAAAGTNTAGTTAAACTCTATACTTATGAATCTTCTCAAAGAGCAATTTNGTCATTTAAAGAAGTAATATTAAATATCACTAAGAGTGATGATCACAAGGACATGATAGAAATAGTAAACAATCTTTTATATTATAAAGATAACCCTGATGTTATTGAATTGAGAAGGATTATTGCAAAACACGTGATACAGAATAATGAGTACCCGTTTTAATATTATTTAAAAGTAATTATCAGTTTGTAATCTATTATATTGTCCCCTCCTATTCCTTCTGTAAATACTAAAGTCAAAGGTTACAAAAAGTTCAAAAATACTTGGAGAAAATACTGCACCAGGTGANTGAAAAGGAAAGTTATATAAAATTCCGAAATCAAAATTTTCAACTGCTAAGCCAATTGACACCCCAACATTGTTAAGGGCAAAAGTATTTAAAGAAGATGCTTGTTGACTAAGACCGAGAGAAAACTCTCCTAATTGAAAATCTTGAGATAGATAAATTAAAACAGAGTCACCAAATTTTGTGAATGAACCGTAAGCAAATAGATAAGAATACCTTGGCAAATATCTCCTCTCGTATGGGTTTATGTTGAATTCATAAGCACCTTGAACAGATATTTTAATCGGTTTTTCAAAAGGTATTTCTTTATTGAATGATGTGTTTGGTTTGTTCAAATGTTTTAAAGTTAANCCAGCCATAAATTTTTCAGAATGAAGCATAAATGATGCACCTAAATCAAGATAATTAACATTACTAATAACTGGTGCTAATCTATCTATAGATTCTGTGTTTATAAATCCAGTAGTTGTATTTAGTTGATCTTCAAATATTAAGTTTCCAGGGTTTACAGCAGAACTGCCAAAACCTAAAGAAACAGCAGGCAAAAAGAAAAGATCATTGTCAAATTGTAATTTATAAACATATGACAAGTTCGCAAGATTAATTGTTAATCCAGTATTTTGAATTTTGAACGAATTAACATCCAGCCCAAGACTAAAATCTAAATTGTCAAAAGAAATTGCTCCGAACACATATTTATTGTCCATCTTGTCAAATTCGTTTAATTTCATTTGATTGTAAAGAACTCCAACTTTATTTAAACTGTTGAAACCAAAATAACTAGGATTAGTTTTTTGCATAAACCTAGAATGATTTACAATATAGTCATCTTGCCCATAGAAAAAAGAATTGTTAATTGTAACAAAAAAAATAATTAATAAGTATTTAATTTCCTTAATCTTTATCATTTTATTAAAATAAATGTTCCACTTTTTTCAACTTCNGTCTCACCATCCAAAAGTAATCCTTTTGCAGTATAAATGTAATATGGAGAATACGGGGCAAAGTTTCCGTCCCATCCATCAATAGAGAAACCTTTAATATTATTAATGTCAGCCTCTTCTTTAAACTCATTATAAATTACATTTCCTCTAAAGTCATAAATTGTAAAAGTCATATTGCTAAAGCCGCTAAATAATGGTCGGAAATAGTCATTTACGAGATCCTTGTTTGGTGTGAATACATTTGGAACCATTATATTATAACCTTTACCGACCGAAATAGGTATGGTTATTTCTTCTGAACATTCTATATCATTGTATATTCTTAATGTCGCAAAATACGTTCCTGAAATTCCATAAGTGTGACGAACAGTAATTACACTATCAACTAAAGTAGGAACAAGTTCTGGAGGCGAATTATCCCCAAATAACCACTCAGATTTTACATACGGATCTGTAGACGTGTTTTTAAATGTCACTTCTTCCCTGGCAAGAATTACTGACGACGCTTCATAGTTTGGAGAAGTATATTCAAAATTTGGTTCACCTATTCCCCTATTCACCTCAGTTGTTATCCAACATCCTTCTTCATTTACAATTCTAAAATCAGCTGTTTCTACTGCATTCACAATTGCAACAGACCAAGACCTATCACTAAGCCTTACAACGTCCGAAGAAGGGATTAAAATATTGTTATAATAAAAACTTAAATTACCATCATTATTGTCAAAAATATCTATTGTTAATCTACCTTGTTGACCTACACATAAATCTTCATCAACAAACGGACCATTCATTATATATAATTCTCTGTTTGGAGAAACTTGAATAATTTCCTCATAATAAGTATAGTTAGTTGTATTTGCGCATCCTGTTAATGACTGCGAACTAATAACTACCTTGTAATTTCCAGGGAGCAGATTATCTAAAGATGTTCTGTTGTCATATTCGTTTAAAGGTCTATAACCTGGGCTTACTGGGTCATTTAAATAACGTGGATCTTCAACATACCAATTAATTGCTCTTGGGAGTTGACCACCTGTAACTTGAATGCCGATTTTACCGTTTAGTCCACCACCAGTACAATCAGGAGGAAGTGACTTAACCAAACTACCNACACTATTTGGATCAGCTAAATTACCTTCTGTTGCAATTGGTTCCACAATATCATCTACCTCTATGGTTACTTGACTTGCTCCTGCAGGGTCACAAGAACAGTATGAATGTGAATTTTGGTCAATTATTCTCAAGCAGTATGTTCCTGGATAAGCAGGATCAACAGTTTCTCCATAAAAAATCTGAGTAGCTGCAGTAGGATCAGTTGGGGTGTATGTCCACTCAAATTCGTAAGTTGGAACACCATTTACAATGTAAGGAACACCTCCAATTGCAGATGCAGTTATTCCTCCATCAACTGCACCAGTACACACATCTGTCTCAAAAACAGTTTCACCATCNTATTGAATTGGTAAAAATTCCTCAACTGTGAAAAAGAATACCTCTTGGCACGGAACAAGTGTTCCGGTAACATTTTCTGTAATTGTTAAAGTATACTCACCGGAGGGAAGATTTCTAAATCTATATGTATATCCTGGCCTCTCTAAAGATGGCTGAGTTGGCAATCCAAATAAATTTGAATTACCTGCTAAGTCAATATTTGAACCATCTGGACCAATTAAAGAAATATTAAACCCATTGTATGCAGTAGTTCTTCGAACACTAGATGAAATACTAAAGAATATATCATTAGAATATCCTCCGGTGGTAGCTAACCAATCAATTGTTCCCGAAGGTTCAGGATAATTTTTACAAGTTCCAGCTGATACCTCAGGAATATTTTCAATTGATCTAAAATTAGAAACGGAAAGAGTACTTTCTGAAATAACAACGTTTCTTGTAATAAATTCATTACCATCACATGTAGAAACTCTTCCGTCAGTTGCAATGGCTCTGTAAACTCCACTTGGTAGTCCAGTCACTACTGCATTACCTCGCTGAGCCGTTATTTCAACCCAACTGTCAGTTGTTGAAGTTGCTGTTTGGAGTGAAGTACCAGAAGCAGTCGCAGAATAAACAGCCGAAGTGGTTATATTTTTATTTTCATACCATTTTATCTCAAGAGGTGGAATAGCATTAGTTATAGTGAGTGAAATTTCACTCTCGCTATTTCCACATCCTGGCTGAGTAACCTCAAGATCTAAAATTAATTGTTCATTGTTTTTCTCTTCAATTGTAAATGTTCCATTGGCAATTTCACAAGTGGTCGTNTTATTTANAGAAATTATGTANTGNTANGTATCTGCTTGCCTGATATTGGTNACAGTTATTGGTCCGTTTCCTGTCAATGTTTGATAATACTCATACGGTCTGCTATTTGCTCTTATATATAGTTGGGCAGGATTTGAAGAAGACAAATCGCCTGCAACATCACTTGGATTCACAGTAAATGTAACCTCACCAGAAGTATTTGCAGAACAATCAATATCCTTACTATCCACATCTACTGTATACGTATATACTTCAGGAAATTCGTAAGTAAATGTAACTTGTTGAGAACATCCAAAATTATCGACTATCTCCGCTGAAGTAATACTTCTTTGAAGAGGATTAGAGATATTTATGTTACTAAAGATAACTTTAGAAGAAGCTCCTGAGCTAGCAGAGAGAACTCCACCATTTAAGTTTATTGTGTACGGAAGAGCTAAAGCATTACCTCCACTTACGCCAAACTCTAACCTACCCCCAATAGCAATATCATCAGGACAAAGTGGATTGTAACTATCAATTAGAGTTAATGAAAGAGGATTTGGTTCAACAACCCTAACGGTTATTATATCTGTACAAGCAGCTTGAGGATTTCCATTCGGATCCAAAGGAGGGCTTAGGTCAGTAACTTGAAATATATAATCTCCGGCAGCAACATTTGAAAGGCTAACTGCTGCTCCAGTTCCAGGGGGGACTAATCCGGCAGGTGACAACGAGGTTATATCTAAATTTCCAGAACCACCTGTAGCAAACAAATCAAAAGCTCCGTCAGATCCACCGTTACAATTTAAAGTAAACTCATAATCAGCAGTTGCAGTACTTGTAGCAGGGTTTGCACCTCTTAAATTTACAAAATTAGCAGTTTCAACCCCGTTAAGTCTTACAGGTGAGTAACCTCCCAATACAATTAATTGAGGTGGATATTCACAACCTAAAATAGCATCTGTAACCGTAACATAGTAATCACCTGGTGCAATATTATAAAGATTAGCTCCAACACCGTATATTACTGTTGAACCTGTGTCAGATCTAACCCATCTGTATGTATAAACTCCAGACCCACCAGAGAATGCATTTAATTGATTTCCTGCNCCGTCNAGAGGAGTAGTAATTATACTTCCATTTCCTATTGTTCCAGTTACACAATAGCTGTCTGTAATTTCAACAATTGCAGG
Organism: Flavobacteriaceae bacterium; assembly: GCA_002695445.1. Lineage (GTDB taxonomy): Bacteria > Bacteroidota > Bacteroidia > Flavobacteriales > Flavobacteriaceae > UBA8316. The sequence continues at coordinate 8,693 of NZOY01000009.1, read as the reverse complement.
GTCATAATCTAAAGCTGTAGGTATTCTAATTGCTCTGGTTAAACCATATGTACAAGAACTCGAATCGGAAACTTCTACAACGTACAATCTTCCTGGTGTCAATCCTGTGAAGTTAACTTGGCCGTTGCTTACCCTAATTCCACTTGCCCCAGGTAGTCTTGTACCGTCGTATTCTATTGTATAAGTATATGGTGCTACTCCTCCAGATGCCTGAACNGAAATAGCACCCGTAACTCCACCACAGAAGTCTACTTCGAAAGATAATTCATCTGGTTGATCAACAAAGAAGGTGGCAGAGGTAGTACAACCTCCAACCGTTACATTCAATGCATATGAGCCAGAATAAAGGTTGTATATATTATTTGCAGGAACTACTGTGCCATCAGGAAAATACCAAGTAACTACTGGCGTATAAGCTTGTGCAGCTTGAGTTGTCGTTGCTGTGTTAGTAATTGCGTTTGTGTCGGAAGTATTTGCACTAAAGGTAAAGCTGACGCCTTCAACTTCTCCAACTAACCTTAAACCGAATCCAGTTTGGGATACACTTAAATCACTTTGTGATGGGTCGTTATTTATGTCTGTCATAAAGTTAGTTATAATTTGTGCATTGGAGTATAAAACAGGAACTCCGCCTAGAACTTCTCCACCTCTACCAATATATGTAGTTCCATTTATTGTTACCCTTAATATATCTGTATAGGTAGCAACGCCAGCAAAGGCAATTTCAGAAATTTGAACTGTACCTAGTTTTATGTTTTTAATTGCATTTAAGAAATCTAGAGATGATGTATCACCTAGCACTATAGATCCAGTATTGTCATTATAACACTCTACATCTCTGACAAGGAAATCCTGAATATAATCCTCGTCAATATCTGGTCCAGGGTCTACTTGTATAGAACCAGTTTCGACAACATCAGGATCACAAGTTCCTGATAATGTCAATCTATAATTATAAGTTGTAGTAACAGACACATTTACAGANGGTGTCCCTTGAATTCTGATAACATTATTAATTCCACCNGCTGCAGAAACTAAAATAGGTGCTATACCAGTAGGTGTTACATCCCATGAAATACTATAAGTAGCATTGGATTGAGGATTAAAAATATAATCGATATCTGTTATTGGATCATTATTACAAACTGACGGCTGATTAGGATTTCCAGCATATAGTTGCATAACTGGTGTAGGAAGAACCGTAATTACACCACTNTCANCAGCTGGACCACAACCAGTTGTTGAGATGTCATANTTATAAGTTAAAATTGTAGTTGAGGCCTGAGCTGCAGAGGCAACTACTCCACCAATCATTACTTGTGTAGCACTCATAGATGTTATTCCAACCCCTGGTAAACTTGGTGTAAAGCTAACAACNGCAGAATTTGCTCCTTGNCCAAAATTGTAAATTATTGGCTCTAGTGTATTAGTTCCTGATCCGGCACAAACGATTTGATTTTCAGTTGAGGGATCAGAAGCTAATGTAAGTGTTTCTATGGGTTTAACTTGAATGATACCACTTAAAATGACCTCTGGTGCACAGGCACTGCCGTTTGTTTTAACTTCAAAAGGATAATCGGTTGTGGATGTAATATTAACTGAAGGGATGCCCGAAACGACAAACTGATTTGTTCCAGGGACACTATTGCCATTCACACCAGTGAGAGTATCTCCCGTCCATTCAAGAACTACGCCTGTAGCTCCACCATAAAATTCATAAGTTATATCTGCTATTGATTCAAGATTTGTACACATTGCAAATGCACCAACTTGATTTGTTGTTGTTGCACCACTTGTTAAAACAAGAATAGGTGGCGAATGAACAGTAAAATTACCTGTAATTGTACTGCTTACACAACTTCCACCAGTTACAATTTGATATGTATATTGGACTGTTGGTGTTGTAAATGTAGTTGATACAACTATAGAACCAGAAATAAGAACTTGAGTTCCTGTAACTGATAAACCTAAACCAGTTGGGAGATTAATTTGTGATGGACCTCCATTAGCTGAATAAGTTACAGTTAAAGACTCTCCAATAGCGCCACCTCCAATTTCATAAATTACATCTTCAATTGGAAAAGCAATCGTGTTTGAAGCATTATCAGTTTCGTTGTAACATATACTCTGACTAGCAGTAGTCGCAGAAGAAACTAAAGTAATTGTATCGGTTGGATTTATTTGAATACTTCCAAATAAGACAACCTCTGGTATGCAGTCACTTCCAACAGTTTCAATTTGATAATTATAAATTGTAGATTCAGTAACGTTTACAGTAGGTGTTCCATAAATTGCAAATTGGTTTGTTCCCGAAGCTATAGTAGTAATCCCCTGACCGAATAGCGTGTTTGAACCTTTCCAAGTAAAATTAACCCCAGTTGCACCACCACCAAATTCATAAATAATAGTATCAATTTCATTTGCATCACATACGATTTGTGCATTTGTGGTAGCAGAAGAAACTAGAGTTAATGTTGGAGCAGTTCTAACCTCAATTGTTCCAGTTGCAATAGCGGTGTCGCAAGTTCCTGGTGAAGTTTCAATCCTATATTCATATCTAGTAGTAGAAGAAGCTAAATTAGCGGCTGCTGGATCTGCTGCGCCTTGAATTCTTAAGGTATTTGATGCAGTTAAACTGTATCCAAATCCAGGAGGTAGTCCAGACTGTGTTGGACCTCCGTCTTGTGAATAGGTGATGGTACCTACTGCATTTGCACCTCCTGCCAATTCATANTCAATNGTNCTAAATGCAAATGTTGGTGTTGGTGTGTTATTAACACANACTATTTGATTATCGTTACCTGTGAGTAAAGTTATTTTATCAGTTGGAGATATTGAAACTGTACCTGAAATCGGTGAAGGAGTATTGGTGCAACCAAAATTATTACCAATTAGATTAAATTCATAGTTATATGATGTAGTAACTGTAACACCTAAAGTCGGCGGATTAAAGTTTACTGTGACTTCACCTGTTAGATTGTTCAAGGAAGCTGTTATCCAATTTGGTGTTGTAGGGGTTACAACACTAATTGCGATTGGACTTCCAGTAGTTCTAAATATTGAAGAAGATGAAACGCTTGTATCACAGAAAGTTGGATTTTGACCAACACCAGAAAAATATGAGGCACTTGTACTCGGTCTCACTGTGATTGTCCCAGACGCGACTTCACTGCCAGTACAACCACCTGCACCAGCTGACTCTAAAACATAAAGATAATCTGTTGTTGAAGTAACTATAGATGACGGGGTTCCACTTATTTCATAATATGCTGGGGCATTAACTCTTACTGGGGTATTAAATCCAAGAGTAGAAGACGAAGTTGCGCTAATTGTAAAACCAACTCCAGGATTAACAGCCTCTATTTCGATAAATGGAACAACTGTGGCAGAAACAGTGAATGATGCGGGTAAATTAGCGGTCAAAAATGCAGCAAATTCAGTGTATACTTCATTCAGATTTGCAGTTCCAGTTGCCATATCACCTGTTCCTGTAGCAGCAGTATATGGGGTTCCATTTAATACAACTGTAAATGTATCTCCCAAATTCGTCACTGCACCAAAACCAACCTGAATAACTTCTAGTCTTGTCATTTGCTGTTGAGCATACGAAGTACCTGTGATACCAGGTGGAAAAGTGGATGTTGCCCCCTCAGTCAGTGTGAATGCAGGGTTTGCAATTTCAAATCTAATTGGAACCATGGTTTCTGATGTACAAACAGTTCTATCAGTACCAAGTGTTGAACTGCTAGTTAGAGCAACTTCTGGAGTAGGTACCAATGTAAAGGAAACCATTTGCGAAACTTCTGTGCATTGTCCGCCAAATGTTCGGATTTCAACTCCAACAGTTGTCTCAACCAAAGTAGGTGAACTTAAAGTTCCAGTAATTGCGTATCTATTAAAGAATCCACCTTGTAATCCAAACGAAAGGCCCCCAGGAAGAGGAGTTGCTGGATTAATTTCCAGACCAGCTGCATTTGAAAATTCTATATTTAAAGCATTCGCACCATTAAAGTCTTCACCATCACAAAGTTGTGTACCAGTTGGATTATCTATTATGTTAATTGAGGCACTTTCCTCAACTNTTATTGTACCAGTTGAGATAGCTGTCTCGCAACCTGGTGACGGGGCTTGTGTCTGAACAGTATAGGTAAACACTCCTGTCCCAACAATTGAAGGCGTTCCATAAATACTAAATGTTTTAGACAAAGGTTGAGTTATGGGTGCAGCTATATTCACAGAGCTACCAAGAGGAGCTTCAGTTCCGATGATGAATGAGTTACCAGGTGTACCAGTAGGTCCAGGAGTTAAAACAAGGTTACCACCGGCATATGTAGCTACAAAATTATTTGTTTCAGTGTTCAATTTATCTCTCAAACCAGTACCAATATGGTCTGCAGCGTTTGCTACAACTGCGTTAGTTTCAAATGCAAATCTTTGATTATTAATTATAAGTACATATTCTCTACCAATTATAGTTGGACTTAATGTTGTCAAGGTAATGGTTGTTACCTGTGATGTTATATCTAACATAGGTAGGACTCCTGATGGAAGGTCGTTTGCAAGTACAAGATCGGCAGCACCTGTAATATCGTATGTAATCGTGTTGATAGCGGTTCCATTACAAACAGTAATATTATTAGTATTAAAACCAGATGTAAGATTAATCTGAGGAGCCTCAGGAACATTAATCACGTAATTCACTCTATCTCCTGGACAAGGTACTGGCTCNGCGCTNATAATAATATTTCCNGAAAATCCTGGTCNAAAATTTAATTCTACACTATTACTATTTGAATCTGTTGGAGCTAATTCAAAGAATGTTGCAGAGGCTAGATAGTTGGTATCGGTAGCTAAACCAATTGGACTATTTACAAACCATCTTACTGGATCCCCTCCTGTAATAAGAGTAGTAGAGTATCCAGCATCTGGTATTGGACACTCTGGTAATGCTCCAACTGGAGTTATAGATGTAATAGGACCATCATTTGGACCAATAACAATTGTTCTAGTAACCCAATCATTTTCATCAGCACCAAATTCACACGTCACAGGCCTTACTTCCAAATCAAAAGTTCCATACCAACCAACATTCCAAGTCAATATTCCTCTATCTGGATCAATTATACCTGGTGAACTAACAGAAGAGCCGGCTCCAGGAAAAACACTGTCAATTCTCCATTCTAAGGAACCAAAATCGTTTGGTAAATCACCATTATCACTTGCAGTGAAAAACTGTACAGGCTCGTCAGTGGCTTGAATCTGACATTCAGGCAATTCTCCAGTAAATGCTCCACCACAGATTTGGAAATTAGGAGCAACAGGAGAGAACAATGGTGCTAATGTTGGAGTCACTATAGCTTGTGGTATTACCGATACTTGTATTTCTTTCCAATCGGATACCTGTCCATCACATCCTTTTGATCTAACTCTAATTGTTGCAGACCCACTAAAACTTGGAGTCCAATCCATAGTTCCACTCCTGTATGCATCTTTTGGAGTACCATTAGCACTTTGAAATCTTAAACCTTGATTAAGACCTGTCGGGCTAGAAACCACTGATAATGATCCACCTTTATCAATTTTTTCTAGTATCACTTGATTAGTAGAACCATTATAAATTGCTGTTAAAGCACCGTTTGCATTAATAAGATTAGCAAATCTTAATCCTAATTGATCAACCGTTTGTAAACCAGGTTCGGTAGTGTCAGAATATGTATTTGTAATTCCGTCTACAGTTACTGTAATCTGATAGGATACGCCTGTTTCGGCTCCTGATACATTTTTAATTATAGGAATTGCAATTCCTTCATAAGTATCTGCAGTCAAATTACCTGCAGCTGCAGGAAACCAATCCCACTCATAATTATTAAACATTCTAGTTAGAGCATCATTCTCAAAACAAGCAAAAAATTGAGTATCCGGTGTTGTTGGGTCAGGGAGATTGTCTTGGCACACAGTATTGTTATACCAAATTCCTGAGCCTGGAGCACTTTCAAGTACTTCATACCCTGGAGAATTAATGTTCATTCTAACAAAATCAGGGACCTCTGGGTCTGGCTCAACGACAATTGAATAAGGTAAACTAACTTCATTACAACTACTGCCTCTTGTTACAATTGTAAAGGTTGTATCTCCAGTAACATCTCCAGATATCGTAAAAGTAGTTGTTCCTCCCACTTCATACCAGTTGTTTAAACCAGCAAAAGGGTTAGTAACAACACCCGCAAGGGCGTCAATTGCAAGTCCTGGATCTAGATCTCGAACCTCAACTGTAGTTGCTCCACCTCCAAAAGTGAAAGTAATTGTGTCAATTGAACTTCCAATGCAAACAACCTGAGGAGAAGCGTCACCACTCACTTGAGTAATAAACGGTGGATCCAAAACTTCTATAGTCACAACTTCCGTGTATATCTGACAACTTTCCATAGAAGTGTTAGGTTGTCTTCCACCTGTATTTCCAGAAACTAAAATTCTCATATTCATTTCAGGATTATCTTTTGGAATCACAACAGCTACTGTTGGTGAAGGAACACCTGTAGATGCAGCTATATTAAAGTTTCCTGGTAAAATTGATCTTAAAGTCAAGATATTAGATGAGCTATTGTATAGGCCATCAACTGTTGGGTCTGTAGTACTAATATAGTTTGCTAGAAATTCTCCTACTGTATCAACTGTGCTTGTCGCTTGAGTAGTGATATCGTATCTATTACCATTTACGGCCACAGAGTAAAGTTTTCCTCCTGTAAAACCGCCTGTTTCAACTAACTCAATCATAGTTTGTTCTAGCGCTTGGGGTTGGGGGTCACCAACATAGGTTATTATTCCTCTATAATATGTTGCAGGTTCTATGGCACTTGGCAGCCAAGAATCACCGATGTTAAACGCTAAAGAGCTGGCTCTNTGTCCGTCAATATCATCCCAATTCAATTGATCAATGGATCTTTGCCATTGGAAAGTTACAGAATTTGTTAATGCTTGTGCACCGTTTAATAGAAGATCGTTAGGTAAATCAGCTGCATCTACAATTTGACAAATAGTTTGATCATCTAAGATAAATCCTTCATTAAGGGAAGGTAAGATTTGAATTCTCACTGGGTCGGTTGTGGATTCACAAAATTCAGTTGCATCTGTAGATGCCCTTGCAACTCTTCTAAACCATGTGGTTTGGATAAGAGAAGGAGGATCATAATCAACGTTTGTGGCGGAGGTTATTGCGCTCCAAGCTGCTCCATTTACAGAACTTTCCCACTGATAAGTTAAAGTACCCATACTCGTTTTCGCGTCCATTGGACTTCCACCTCCTGTAATTGAACTTACAATAGAAGGAGGGTCAACTCCATAACAGTATGACATGTTGAGATTTGGATCTAAAGCTCCAGGATCTAAATCAAAAACTTTGATTTCAATTATCGTGCTCTCCGCAACACATGTACTAGCAGTGCCACTACCAGCTGTTGTAACCCTTCTATAGAAAGTGGTTGTATTTAAGGATGAAGGGGTATAACTTTGTCCTGTTGCAGTTGCGATACTGGTGAATGATACTCCATCACTAGAAATTTCCCAATTATATGAAACTCCTGGACCAATTGTTCCACTAACAACATTTAATTGTGGGGGAACTTCTCCAGAACAAATAGTTAATGCTGTAGGTGTTATTGTTCCACCTACTACTTGTGGTAAGACTGTAATTGTGATTGTATTACTATATTCAAAACAACTTGTCAAGCTTGAGATATCACTTGTTGCTTTCCTTCTAAATAATGTGGTTTGGAAAAGTTTTCCTGGGTCAACTAAAGTATGAGTATTAGCTGACGAAGGATAGGGATTAAAGTTTAATCCGTTGTCGATTGAAGCTTCCCACTCGTATAGTAGCGACCCTGAGACGACAGCAGAAACAACATTAAAAATTGATGGTGCAGATTCACCAAAACAAATAGTAGAACTAGCTGTATTTATTAGACCTGGCGAAACTAAATTTTCATTCATCAAAATTGTTGCTGACGAAGTACACCCAGCTGCTGTAGTTCCAATTACAACAACCTCAACATTATCCGTAATTTGAATCGCAGGAGTTAAATTATCTGGTATGAAAATATTTGTTGAACTTGTCTGATAAGTAACTCCACCAACGGAGAATGTATAAGTAGATATCGCTGAAGTAGAACTAGCTGTGAAGGTTAAAGAATCTCCTTCACAAAATAGTGAATTAGTTGAGGTTAATGCATATGCATCCACAGCTAAGCTTAAAACTGGGTCCAAACTTCTGATTATTGATATTTCCTCGGAAAAAGAAGAACAACCACCACCAGTTGCTGTATTTGTATTCCAAGATCTTACTTTAATGCGTGAACCATCATTTAGAGTGTTTGTTGTTAACACACTAGAGTCTGATCTAGATCCGACAGGATTGTTGTCTATATAGAACTGAAAAGATAATCCCCCTCCTGTTGCATTAAAAGTAACTAATTCACTGGAACACACAGTTACAGTTGCAGGTGCACTCACTGCTCCGACTTGGATACCTGGGACAGGAGGATTATTGATGCCTATCTGTATTATATTACTATATTTCTCACACTGCGCACCTCCATAGGAGCTGATTGCAACTCTTCTAAAGAAGGTGGTTGTATTAATCGCAGTAGTTGGTGTGTATACCTGTGTTGTAGCTGATGCTGTTACATTTCCAAAGGCTG
>NZOY01000008.1 GCA_002695445.1 Flavobacteriaceae bacterium | reverse complement strand
TAATCAGCCCGTTTATGACTTGATGGCAATCCCAGAAAACGTAATTCAATTTGATACAATTGAACTGGCAAAAATGCTAAACATAGAAAAATCAATAATTAGAAAAAATTTAATAGCCGCAAAAAAGTTTTCAACAAAACTTCCATATGTAATTTTCAATCAAATCTCAAAAGAGCAAAATGCAATTATTCAAGAGAAGATTTGGAAGTTTCAAGGGTTTTATTTACAAAAGAAATCTTTGAGGGAATATCCTAACGCAATTGCATCAAATGTTCTAGGGTACGTTAGTGAAGTCAATAAGAATGATATGAAAAAAGACGATTATTATAGTCTTGGAGAGCAAACAGGAAGACAAGGAATTGAAAGGTATTATGAACACCTACTAAGAGGCGTTAAAGGTAAAAGGTTTTTACAAAAAGATCGATTTAATCGAATCATCGGCCCGTATGAGAGGGGAATCTTTGATATTCCCTCAAAGGGTTCAAAAAATTTGATTTTAACCTTAGATCTAGAACTTCAAAAGTATGGTGAACAGTTATTAAAAAATAAAAGAGGTGGTATCGTAGTGATCGAACCTCAAACCGGTGAGGTATTATCATTAGTTTCAGCCCCAAGTTATGACCCTAATTTATTGGTAGGAAGAATGAGGTCTAAAAACTATCGCAAACTTGCACTAGATACTATATCCAAACCTCTATTTGACAGGGGCCTTCAGGCTCAATATGCTCCTGGATCACCTTTCAAAACACTCAACGCACTAATTGCGTTACAGGAAGGAGTAATTAATTCAAATACAACTTACAAATGTAACCAAGGGCATTTTTATGCAAAGGGTATGTTTATGGATTGCCATTGTAAATATGGAACACATAATAATTTATTAACAGGCATATATAGATCTTGTAATACTTATTTCGCAAATATTTACAGAAAAATAATCGATGATTCAGGTAATGGAGTTCATGAGGGGATAAATATTTGGAAGACCCATCTTATCAGTTTTGGACTTGGAAATTATTTGGGTTATGACCTTCCTATTGGAAAAAAAGGGTTTATTCCGGATGCCTCATATTATGACTATTGGTATAAAAAAGGAGGATGGAAGTCAGCAACAGTTGTTTCCAATGCTATAGGGCAAGGCGAAATATTAACTACCCCGATACAAATGGCAAACTTTACTGCAACAATTGCAAATCGCGGATTTTTCATTACACCTCATTTTCTCAAATCTGTAACTAATGGAACTTTTGATGATGTTCATGAAAAAAAATTTACTACTATAGACTCGGTTCACTTTGAGACAATAATAAAGGGTATGCACCAAGTGGTGGAGAGGGGTACTGCTAGAATTGCTCGTATTCCTGGAATATCTGTATGCGGGAAAACTGGTACAGTTGAAAATTTTACTAAGATTGATGGTGTAAAAAAACAATTAACAGACCATTCAATTTTCGTTGCTTTTGCTCCAAAAGATAATCCAAAAATTGCTCTCGCTGTATTCATTGAGAATGGATATTGGGGAGCTAGATGGGCAGCTCCAATAGCAAGCTTAATTATAGAAAAATACCTAACTGGCGAAGTCAAAAGAAAATGGCTAGAGGAAAGAATGTTTAATGGTAATTTATTATCGGAGTATCAAAAACCTTATAGTGGAAAACCATTTTTAATAAATGAGTAACAGTTTAATTTACAGATTGGATTGGGTGTTAATAATGATTTATTTATTATTGGTAACTTTTGGTATTATTAATGTTTACTCAGCTACTTTTAATGAATTTTCTGGTGACAGTGGAATTTTTGACTTTTCTTATTTGGTAGGAAAACAACTATTTTTCCTACTGATAAGTATTCTTTCAGGAATTATAATTTTAGGAATAAACATTAAATTTTTTGAACACTTTGCTAGTTTAAGTTATTTAATATCTATCCTACTTCTGGCAGGACTTTTTGTTTTAGGTAAAACTGTCTCAGGGGCTACCTCTTGGTATAACCTTGGTGGGGTAAGCCTTCAGCCCTCAGAATTATCAAAAATTGGGACAGCCTTAATGATTGCCAGTTATATTAGTAAATTTCAATCGGATTTGAGAAAAGTGAAAACACTTTTAAGAACTTCCTTATATCTATTTATTCCAATATTTTTAATTGTACTACAACCAGACCCCGGATCAGCTTTAGTTTTTTCTGCATTTTTTTTTCCGCTTTTTAGAGAAGGTCTCAGTATAAATTTTTTAATAATTTTTGTCATATCATTATTTTTATTTTTGATCAGTCTTAGTTTTGAATTCACCACATCAATAGCGATTATTGGTATAATTATTTTATTTACCTTTTTTATATTAAAAAGGCTTTCGAATAAAATTAGAGTTTGGCCATTCATTTTAGCATTTGTAGTATCAGTAGGCTTTTCATTTTCAGTAGATTATATTTTTAATAATCTCTTTGAACAAAGACATCGTGACCGAATAAATATAGTCATTGGTAAAGAGGTTGATTCAAGGGGTATAGGATATAATATAAATCAGTCTAAAATTGCTATTGGCTCTGGTGGATTAATCGGAAAAGGGTTCCTTAAAGGAACTCAAACAAAAGGAGATTTTGTACCAGAGCAACAGACAGATTATATATTTAGCACTGTTGGGGAGGAATGGGGCTTCCTAGGAGGGCTGTTTATAATAATAATGTTTAGCTTTCTTATACTTCGAATACTCAAAAGAGCAGAAAAACAAAATAGCAAATTCAGAAGAGTTTTTTCTTATGCTGTTGCTGGTTTGATATTTATTCATTTTTTTGTAAATATTGGCATGTCAGTTGGAATAGTTCCAACGATTGGGATTCCACTGCCTTTTATAAGTTATGGTGGATCAAATCTATTAGCATTTAGTTTAATGATATTTATTCATTTAAATTTCGATGCAAATAGACTTAATGAATGGTAATGGCTAGTTTTTTATGTCAAGTGCATCTCTTAAACTATTCCCCAAAGTCATAAAAGCAAGCACCAAACTCATAATTGTTAAGCCAGGTAAAAGTGTTAGGTATGGTTTTCCCAATAACAAATATCTAAAGTGATCTTTAACCATGCCCCCCCAACTTGGTATAGGTGGTTGAGCTCCGATTCCTAAAAAGCTAAGTCCACTTTCAATTAATATTGCACTTGCAAAATTTGCCGCAGAAGTCACAATTAATGGAGGTACAATTAAGGGTAGTATATGGTTAAATAAAATTCGAAAGTTATTATATCCTAATACTTTGGCAGAGTTGATAAAATTTTTTTCTTTCAAGGATAAAATTTGTCCCCTAACAATCCTTGCTACCTCAACCCACATTGTTAGTCCAACTGCAATAAAAACCTGCCAAAAGCCCCTTCCTAATGCCAAAGTGATAGCAATAACCGTTAAAAGGGTTGGAATAGACCAAAATACATTTATTAGCCACAAAATTAACTTGTCAATTTCTCCACCAAAATAACCACCTATTCCTCCAATTATAATCCCAATTATAAGTGAGATGAATACTGCAATAAAACCAATAGTTAGAGATATTCTGGTGCCTATAATTAATCTACTTAACAAATCTCTTCCATACATGTCTGTCCCTAATGGAAAAATTTTTTCAATCAAATAATCACTCTCAAAATTATGACTAGTTACTNATTGATTATCTAAATATTCATAATATTCATCATTGTAACCNTATGGTTGGATTCTTACCCCTTCATCCTCAATTAAATAATNTTTNATTGGTATTTCTAAGGAGGTATTACTTTGACCAAAGAAAAAAGAGTGTTTTTTTTCAATTTTTTTATTTTGTTCAATAACCACAATTTTAGTTTTAAAGCCAGGAGGCATAGAATGGATAGAAAGATGCATTTGGTTAGCATTAAAGGAATTGTCAGGNGCAATTTGATATGCAAATACAGCAACTATGATTAAAAAAAATATGTAAATAGAACTTATTATTGCCCAAGGGTCTTTAAAAAGTTTTTTGTAGACATTTAAGCGGTTCAAATCAAAAAATTATTTTTTTATTTGAGCTAATGGTCGGGTATTCAAGTTTATGTTGAGATCTTCAAGTATATTTACAGCCTCTTCAATATATAGATCTTTTTCAAGAGATTCAATCCAACGGCTTTTTTTCTCCTTGACCATTTCATCAATTGGGGATTTAGGATCAGGAATCCATTCAAAAAATAAGTTAGATTTATAATCTTTTAAAATCTCAAACTTTTTAGCAATTTTTTTATTTTCATCCAACTCGGACAAATAATCTTCATAATTAAGAGTATAAATATACTCTTCTTGCTGTTGCTTAATTCTGAGAGCTTGTTCCTCTATAAGTAATAAATTCGAGTTTTTTTCAATTCTTAGGGAACTCTGTTTTAAAGCAAATTCATAATTAGAATGGTTGCTCCATTTAGAAAATCGGGCTGGCTGAATACTGTCCCAAATTAATGGATTTTTTTGGTCTTTTTCACCCATATCTATAAATGAATATTGATTTTTCATGATGATATCACTCCTTACACCCTCTAGTTGGGTTGAGCCACCATTTATTCTATAAAATTTATCTGTTGTTATTTTTACAGCTCCAAGATCTCCATGGGTCCCCCCAGAGATAATACGATTTAANTCTATTATATTTTGAACGGTCCCCTTACCAAAAGTTTGTTTGCTTCCGAGAATGACCGCTCTTTCATAGTCTTGTAAAGCTGCAGCCAAAATCTCTGAGGCAGAAGCAGAAAATTCGTTTACCATAATGACTAATGAACCATCCCAAATAATTGAGGGATCTTCATCATAAAGAATATCTTTTCTTCCACCAGTACTTTTTACTTGAACGATTGGTCCTTTATCAATGAAAAATCCAGTAATATCAACCACTGTTTTTAAGGATCCTCCTCCATTGTTTCTCAAATCTAGAATTATTCCTTTTATATCTCTTTTTTTGAGCAACTCTATTTCCCTTTTAATATCACTAGCAGCATTTCTGCTNTTTTGATCTTTAAAATCTATATAAAACTTTGGTAATTCAATAAAACCGTACAGCTTATTGTTTTTAATAATTATACTTGCCTTAGCATAGGATTCCTCTAACTCAACTACATCTCTTGTGATAACAACTTCNTCAATAAGTCCACTTACCCTTTTTATTGTCAAATAAACTTCTGTCCCTTTAGGGCCTTTGATTAATTTAACCGCATCACCCAATCTCATTGAACCGATTTCTACGGGTGCTTCTTTTTTCTGAGCTACTTTTAAAATTATATCTCCAACTTCTAAAGCTTTAGCTTTCCAAACAGGACCGCCAACAATAATCTCAGTTATTTCTACTTTTTCGTTCTTTTTCTGCAATCTAGCTCCTATNCCTTCAAACTTTCCTGAAATACTTTGATCAAATTTTTCTTTGTCGTCTGGAGCAAAATAATTGCTATGTGGATCATATTCAGTGGTAATTGAATTAACATAAATAGAAAACCAGTCTTTCCTTTCTAGATCACTGATTATGTCAAAATAATTCTCAATATTTTCTTTAGTCTTAGCTCTAGCCTGCTCCTCTAAGATGAAATCTGATTTGATTTGGTAGGTGCTATCTTGAGTGAAATTTGAAATCTGTTCTTCCTTCAAAGATGAATAATATTCGAGAGTAGACAGTTTAAATCTTTTTCTCCAAATTTTTTTAAGTCCATTTAGAGTTTGGGCATAAGGAAGACTCTCAAAGTTTAGATTAATTGAGTCTTTAACACTAAAATCAAAAGGAGTTAGAAGAAGTTCTTCATAGAATCCCTCAACCTGTTTGATTCGAGAAATAAGTCGATTATATGTTAAATTAAAAAANGAAATTTGAGAGGACTTAATCTGATCATCAATTTCTTTTTGGTAACGCTTAAAGTTATTTATGTCAGATTGTAAAAAAAACCTATGCTGNCCGTCTATTTCATTAATATAGTTTCTAAATACATTCTGAGAAAAGGTGTCGTCAATTTTCTTGGGATTAAAATGACCTCGCTCCATTACGTAGGTAATTACCTCTATCAAAAGTTTATCTTTATCTGGATTATTNATTAAAACGTTAAAGCTTAAGGAAAGTATAATTGAACAGACAAAAATAAAAAGTCTAACCGTCCTCATAAAAATTTTATTTAAGNAGCTAATTTAACGAAAAAGCCCTTATTAAATATCAACCNAAAAAACTTTTTGTTGGTGTTAAAATGATATTCAGCTACTAATATTTATTAATTTTACTCTTAATAGAATTTTATGGATAAAAAGCCCTTGATATTAGTGACCAATGATGATGGTATTTCTGCTCCTGGTCTGAGAAAGTTAATTGAAATAATGAATGAAATAGGNGAAGTAGTAGTTGTNGCACCCGATAGTCCTCAGTCNGCTATGGGTCANGCAATAACAATTAATTCTATATTACATTACAAAAAAATCAGCGTATATGGAGGAACCCATCTAGAATATAGCTGTTCAGGTACTCCAGCTGACTGCATCAAGCTTGCAATTAATGAAATTCTAGATAGGAAGCCTGATCTATGCGTTTCGGGAATAAATCATGGCTCAAATTCATCCATAAATGTTATCTATTCAGGAACCATGAGCGCTGCAATAGAGGCAGGTATAGACGGAATTCAAGCAATTGGATTCTCCCTTTTGGACTACAAATGGAATGCTGATTTTGATTGTGTTAAAAATTATGTAAAAAAAATAACTGTTACTGCTCTAGAGAATGGAATTCCTCCAAATATAGTTTTAAATGTTAACTTTCCTAAACTAAAATCTAACCAAATTAATGGGATAAAAATTTGCCGACAAGCAAAAGCAAGATGGGTTGAGGAATTCGATAAAAGAACCAATCCAATGGGTTTAGATTACTATTGGCTAACAGGAAAATTTATTAATAAAGACAAAGGTGAGGATACGGACGAATGGGCTTTATCAAATGGCTANATTTCTATCGTTCCAGTAAAGTTTGATTTTACAGCTCATGAGACAATAAAAAAATTAAACACTTGGGACTTTGGAAATTAAAGAGCTTACTAAAGGAATAATTGCTGGACTTTTGGCAAGTCTGAGTATGACCATTTTTATCATTATATTTTTCTCCGATGCAACTATTGAAGATTCTTTGATGTTACTNTATAAGCAAAAAAAAATAGGAGGNNTAATAAGTTTGGGGGCACTTGTTAATTTACCGTTATTCTTTTTAGGAATAAGAAGAGGAAAAGAAAATTTTGCTAAGGGTATCCTTATAATATCATTAATTTTTGTTACAACTATTGCTCTTTTAAAAATTATTTGAAGTTGAAGTATTATATTATTTCTGGTGAAGCNTCTGGTGANCTACATGGGTCTAAACTGATCGAAGCCTTAAAAAAAAGGGACAAAAAAGCAAAAATTCGTTGTTGGGGTGGAGACTTAATGAAAAAAGCTGGAGGAGAGTTGGTAAAACATTTCCATGATNTAGCTTTTATGGGTTTTTGGGAAGTACTCACCAATNTTGGAAAAGTGATTCGTAATATAAGATTTTGTAAAAAAGATATTTTAGAGTTTAAACCAGACATAATACTATATATTGATTATCCAGGATTTAATTTAAGAATTTCAAAATGGGCAAAAAAAAATGGTTTTAAGAATCATTTTTATATTAGTCCACAAGTATGGGCTTGGAAAGAAAATAGAGTTAATCAAATGAAAAAAGATTTAGATGCTCTTTATGTTATACTTCCATTTGAAAAGGAATTCTTTGAAAAAAAANATCAATTTCCAGTTGAATTTGTAGGTCATCCTTTGTTAGACTCAATACTATTTAAAAAAATATCAAAAAATTTTATTNTTGAAAATAGATTATCAAAAACAAAACCAATAATTGCTCTTTTACCAGGNAGTAGAAGACAAGAAATTAAAAAAATGCTGCCTGTTTTTTTATCCGTAGCTGAACGGTTTCCAAAATATGAATTTATAATTGCAGGAGCACCAGGAGTAGATTCCAGATATTANACCTCCTTTATCAGAAATGTAAATATNAAAGTAGTTNATAACAAAACCCATGATTTACTTATGATTTCTAAAGCAGCTCTTGTNTCAAGTGGTACAGCCACTCTTGANGCGGCATTATTCAAAGTACCACAAGTTGTATGCTATAAGAGTAGCTTCTTNAGCTATCAAATAGCAAGACGTTTGATTAAACTTGAATTTATATCATTGGTGAATCTTATTTTAAAAAAAGAGGTTGTAAAAGAGTTGATTCAAAATTCATTTAATATTAATGAAGTTTGTAAACAGCTAGATTACATATTATCTGATAATGGACAAAAGCGAATGAAAATAGATTATGAATCCCTTAGGTCCGTTCTTGGGAATGGTGGCGCCAGTGAAAAAACTGCTTCACTAATTTATAACTCCTTAAAATAGTTTTTCTTTTTAAATTTCAACTGNAGGAATCTTGAATTTTTTATATGGATTTGATATAAAAAAATCAGTTCTTGAATTTTGAAATAAAGTTTTTACGATACTTTTCAAAATCATCAGGCTTTGAAAAAACCATATAATCTCCTTGTTTAATCATTTTAAGATANAGTTCCAACTGTTGAGGGTTTTGATAACCCACAACTGGAGTTATTAAGTCTCCCNATTCACTTATAAATANAATTGTTGGGTAACCACTAATTCCTAAAAACTTCGTAAACTGATGTGATGAATTTCTTCCTTTTTTGATGGGATCGTAATCTGGGTTTGTGAATTTATTATTATAATAATTTATGGTTTCATCGCCTTCAGCATTGAACTTTACTGCATAATAATGTTTACTCACATAGGTTGCAACATCATGGTTTTGAAAGGTCTTTTTATCCATTAGTTTACATGGACCACACCAGTCAGTATAAACATCCATAAGTATTTTTTTGGGGGTCTCTTTTTGTAATTCAAGNGCCTCTNCGAATGAAATCCATTCGATAGATTGTGCATTAAGTANATTAATGCTGAAAATAAAAATAAATANTCTTATCATGATATTAATCTAATTTTTCAATGAATTTATTATTTACCCTGGTGCATAAGACGATTAAGAGGGTTTAAAATGGCAAAAATTAATAAGGCAAAAACTGAACAGAATATAAAAATCCCAGTAAAAGTTGCTTTTTCTCCTACTGCCTCAGCATTTACTCCAATTCTAGCAGCGAGCATATTNCCTATTCCTGAGGCCGCNAAAAATAAACCCATCATTAATGCNGCATATTTCTCTGGTGCTAATTTGGTAATAAATGACAGGGAAACAGGTGAAGCACACAACTCACCAATTGTGTGAAANAAGTAAGCTAATACTAACCAATACATAGATGAATAACCAAATAATTCATATTCTGATGAAGCAAAACGCATAAATAAAAACCCNCAACCCATTATAAGGATACCCGNNGCAATTTTAAAGATTGATGAGGCTGAATTTCCTCTAATTTTTATTTTCNCCCATATTCCACCAACAAATACTGCAAGTGTAACAATAAAAAAAGCATTTAAAGACTGAAACCATGAAGCAGGAATTTCCCAACCCATAAGCATACGATTAGTTTTCTGTTTTGCATATAAATTCATTAATCCGCCAGCTTGTTCAAATGCTCCCCAAAAAACTATAATCATTAGAAAACTGACCAAAAGTACCTTTATCCTGTCTTTTTCAATTNGAGTTAGTTTTTTTCTNTTTAATTTTTTTCTTTGTTCATTTGTTGACTCTTTCATNTTTCCCACATTTTTAAGATAAGGCTGACCAAAATAATANGTAAATTGACCAATTATCATACCTATTGCAGCTATCCCAAAACCAAAGTGCCAATTATAAGTTTCTCCCACCCAGCCACACAATAACGGGGCAAAAAAAGCGCCAAGATTGATACCCATGTAAAAGATGTAAAANCCTAAATCCCTTCTTTTGTCTTCTTTTGAATATAATCCTCCAACCATTGAGGAGATATTCGGTTTTAACCCTCCAACCCCTAAGATTATAAAAACACAACCTATATAAAAGCTTATTTCATTGTCGAAGGCCAATATTCCATGTCCCAAACAAAGCAGAAGCCCCCCTAACATTACAGTCTTTTTTTGACCTAAAAAATTATCCGCAATCCAACCTCCAGGTATACAAGCAAGATATACCATCATAGTATACCATCCATATAGCCAAAGTGCATCCTCATTACTCCACCCAAAACCAGGGTTTTGGCTAGTCGTTTCTGCTACTAAAAAAATTGTAAACAAGGCGCGCATTCCATAATAGGAAAATCGCTCCCATAACTCAGTAAAAAATAAAACAAATAAACCTGCAGGATGACCAAATATTGTCTTTTCAGATTTTAATACATAATTTACTTTTGACATATACTTGCAATTTTTAATATATAAAGTTACTCTTTTTAGCAGTAATCCTTTTTGGTGTTTTTGTCAGTTACCAAATAGAATAACTTAAGTTTGAAATGACGTATATTTACAATATTCAGATGTATTTCTAAATGTCAAAAAAAGTAGAAGGCTTCTCTAAATTTTCTAAGGCCGAAAAAATAGAATGGATAACTCACATGCATTTCGATAACTCCGAAAATGCCAAAAAATTAATAAATGAATATAATCACTCAAATCCAGAAATCCAGAAGCTTCATGATGATTTTGTTGAGAACTCATTAACCAATTTTTACTTTCCTCTTGGCGTTGCTCCTAATTTTGTAATAAATGGCAGTACTTATTCAATTCCAATGGCAATTGAAGAAAGTTCAGTAATTGCTGCAGCATCAAGATCTGCAAAGTTTTGGGCCTCTAGAGGTGGATTTAAAGCTGATGTACTTGGGACAGAGAAAATTGGACAAGTCCACTTTTTGTTTAAAGGAAAAGCTGAAAAACTCAATTTNTTTTTTANGAAAAATAAGAAAAGATTAATTGAGAGTGCTGAGGATATTACCAAAAATATGCGGAAACGAAACGGTGGAATTACAAGCATAGAGTTAAGAGATAAAACTGAAATTATAGAAAATTACTTTCAGCTTCATCTAACTTTTGAAACTATTGACTCTATGGGAGCTAACTTTATTAATTCCTGCCTNGANCNAATTGCTAAAAAACTTCAATCTGAGGCCTTAGAATATGACAATTTTACTAATGAGGAAAAAGATATTGAAGTAGTAATGAGTATCTTATCAAATTATGTCCCCAAATGTATAGTTCAGGCTTCTGTAAATTGTCCAATTGATAAATTAAAAGTAAAGAGTGATTTAGGCTCCCATGGTTTTGCTGAAAAGTTTGTGAGAGCAATTGAAATATCTAAAAATGAGCCTTATCGAGCAGTAACGAATAATAAAGGAATTATGAATGGTATTGACGCTGTTTTGATCGCTACTGGAAATGATTTTAGGGCCATCGAAGCTGCAGCTCATGCATATGCTACAAAAGAAGGTAGCTATAGGAGTTTAACTAATGCCTATATAAAAGGGAGTGATTTTGTTTTTGAGATTAAATTACCAATGGCGATTGGAACTGTAGGTGGGCTTACTCAGCTGCACCCAATGGTCAAATGGTCTATGGAATTACTTGGAAATCCCAATTCGAGAACCTTAATGGAAATTATTGCTGTAGTAGGATTAGCACAAAATTTTGCAGCTGTCCAATCACTTATAACATCTGGGATTCAGAAAGGTCATATGAAGATGCATCTANTAAATATACTAAATCAANTAAAAGCTACAAAAATNCAAAAAGAAGATGCAATTTTATTTTTTAAAAATCGTACTGTCAGCTATAGTCGAGTGAGTGATTTTTTAAAATCTAAATCCTAATTAAAATGGAATCATTTTATAGTCATGGAAAATTATTGTTATCTGCCGAATACCTTGTACTTAAGGGAGCAATGGCGTTAGCCCTACCAACCAAGTTAGGCCAGTATCTTAGTTTTAAAAAAAACCCATCTAATTATCTCCGCTGGAAAAGCTTTGATGAAAATGGACTACAATGGTTTGACGCCAAATTTTCTATAAAAGAATTTAAAATCATCACAACTGATAATATNAAAGTTGCTAATCGACTCCGTAACATTCTTTTGGCTATTCGAAATCNAAACCCTGTTTTTTTAATCAAATATGGAGGAAAGATTACCACTCGTCTAGAGTTTGGCCGATACTGGGGCTTAGGAACCTCCTCAACTTTAATTGCAAATTTGGCTAAATGGTCTAATGTAGATCCTTATATTTTACTAAGTGAAACGTTTGGAGGAAGTGGTTACGATATTGCCTGCGCTAGTNCTAAAAAAGCAATTTNTTATACTCGTGGAATTCATTCTCCAAGAGTTGAGGAAATCAATTTTAATCCAAGTTTTAAAAGCGCCCTTTATTTCGTCTATCTTAATCAAAAGATAAATAGTNGTCAAGCAGTAAAAAAAATGATGGAAAAAAAAATTAATGACAGTGATATAAANAAAGCTAATCAATTCTCAAAACTAATTGTTAGTTGTGAAACACTTAGTGACTTTGAAGTGCTTCTTACTGAACATGAGTATTTTATAAGTCAACTTATATCAATCAATCCTGTAAAAGAAAAGTATTTTCAAGACTTNAAAGGAGCAATTAAAAGCTTGGGGGCATGGGGGGGAGATTTCATTCTTGCGACAGGGGACACTAATACTCCAAAATATTTTAAAAAAAAAGGATTCTCAATAGTTTTTGGATACAATAAACTGATTTATTAATTTCAATAGTATACTGAACGATTGTCATCAATCTCAGCCGCGGATTTAAGCGCATCATAAATTACGGAACTAATTCTTAAATTTTCTTCAGTCTTTAAAACATTTGAGTAGGCCTGATAACTCTCTAGTTCTTTTGCAATTTCTTTGGAAGTGACCTCAATCTTATAAACACCATTATTTCCTTTGATTAGTGTTGAGGGTTGATTTAATTCTGATGCAAAAGCTACACCAATAACATAAGGCTCAGATCCAACACCAGGAAGAACATTATTCTTCTGAGTTACAGCAGAAGCAGTTTCTATTTCCTTTTTTATAGCGACAGATAGTTTATCCAAAGAATTGTGATTACTATATTTTTCTAATAAATAATCCGCCTTTCTTTTTGTGAGTATTTCTTGCATAACTTCTTCCTTTATAGCATCAATATTTATAGAACCCTCACGAGTTATACCAGTTAGCTGAGCAACAACATACCCACCTTTAGTAAGGTTAAATCTTCTAATGTCTCCAATTCTTGTATCATCATTGAACAACCATTGAACAAGGTTCCTCTGACCTTCCATTGAAGGTAGATTTTCATCTAATAAATTTACCTGATTTACTTCCTTTTTTTCATATTTATGTTTCTGAGCAGGAGCATGAAGATCATTAAGATTAATACTTTCCATTTCAAACTGAGTTGTTTTCTGAAAGACATCATTAGAAGTTTCTTCAGATGGAATAATTTGTTTTACAACATCAGCAATTAAAACTATATTCTCTTTATCAGTTACTTTAATGATATGGAACCCGAATTCAGTCTCTACAAGTCCTATTCTACCAACTCTTGACTTTTTACAGAAACTAAAGAATTTTTCTGTCATAGTTCCCTCTTGGAAGAATCCTAGATCACCTCCCATTGAGCTTGATGGACCATCAGAATATTTTTTGGCTAATTCTGAGAAATCATTAGAATTTCTTCGAGCCTCACGAAAATATTTATTTGCAATTTGTTTCGCTTCTTCTTTTGATCTGGTAATTTCTTCATTAGCTCGAGAAGCTCCTTTAAAAGAAACCAGAATATGACTTGCTCTAATTGAACCACCGATTTTTCTGTCAATAAATTTTGAGATTTTGAATTGATTACCATCTTGGTAAGGGCCAAAAACATCTCCTTTTTTTAATTTGAAAAGAATATCGGCATACTCACTGGAAAGTGTCCCTTTTGAACGATAAATTGAGTCGAAAGGTACTTCTGAATGTTGTTCTACAAAATCAGTTATATTTTTTGTAGTTTTTAGTCCTTCAATAGTNTCTCTTAGNTTAGAGACATCATTGTACTCAATTCTTTTTTCCTTTAAATTTTCTAGATTGTTTCTTATTTCATTCTTGTCTTGTTGAGTGGCTATTTCTGGAAAAAGGACATAATTGACAGCACGAAAAGCTTCTAATNTAAATTTTTCTTTATTTGCACTGACGTATCTTTTAATTTCGCTGTCAGAAATATTAAAGAGGCTATCAGGAACCTCGCTGTAAGGCATACTTACAAACTTTATATTGACCTTATCATTTTCTAGATGATATGCNTCTTTTCCCTCTAGCTCGGTAAATCCAGTACTAGATTTAATTAAATCAAAATAAATATTCTCTTTAGCAAGCGCAACAATACTTTCTTCCTGTGACCTCCAATTTTGGTAAGCCTGAGGATTTTCTAAACGNAGACTATTCACAAAATTAGTAAAGATTCCAAAGTCAAAAAAACCAGATTCATTATGGAAACGTGGATCTTGGGTAATTCTTTCATCTCTAGATAAAATCATTTCAATTTGTTCTTTACCTGCGTCTATTCCCAGCTTATCAAATTCTTGCTTAAAAATAGTTAGCCTAATCATATCCTGCCAAACAGAATTNACTGCTTGCATAGTGGTAGAAAAATTGTAACTTCTCTCTGCCTGTTCTACCATCCGTCTAAAAAAAGTAATATCAACTTCTTCTTCATTAATTACTGCGATGGGGTCGGATTCA
This sequence comes from Flavobacteriaceae bacterium, assembly GCA_002695445.1. Lineage (GTDB taxonomy): Bacteria > Bacteroidota > Bacteroidia > Flavobacteriales > Flavobacteriaceae > UBA8316. Next base: position 5,767 of record NZOY01000008.1, on the reverse strand, counting down.
GAGCTTGTAGTATTTCCGTCAAACACTCCAGAGATTACAAAGGCAAATAAGGCCATTCCAATTACTATAATAAGAAAAAAAGAACGTTGTCTTATTTGACCTAAAACTGCCATATTATTTTAACTTTTTATCGGATGCGAAAATACAATTTCATTTTTGATTTCAAAAAAGAATAACATTGTTATTTAGTGGTTTAGGTAGAGTTCTTAAAAATATTTTAATCTATAATAATATTAATTTTCATGTTTTACCCTAAGTAAAACCCTTTCTATTTTTGTTGAAGAAGCCTCTTTAATTTCAAATTCAAANTTTTCTAATAAAATTTTTGTGCCTTTAGGAGGAATCTCTTCNTTTAAATACACAATTAATCCACCTAGGGTCTCGTAAAATTCATTTTCAGGAAGGGATATNCNATAATTTTGATTGATATAGTCAACTTCAAGCCTNGCAGAAAACTCAAAAAAATCTGATTCAANTTGTCTCTCGTAATGATCAACATTATCATGTTCATCTTCAATCTCACCAAAAAGTTCTTCTATTATATCTTCAACAGTTATTATTCCAGATGTTCCACCNTATTCATCTAAAACCACTGCTATACTTTTTCTTTGTTTCGTTAGGATTTTAAGAACCTCACTGATTCTCATAGTCTCTGGAACAAAAGCAACAGGCAAAAGAACTTTATTTAAATTATCTGGCTTTTTAAACATTTCAAATGCATGAACATAGCCTTTAATGTTGTCAATNGACTTATTATAAACGGGAATTTTAGATAAACCGCTTGATGTAAATATTTTTTTAATGTCAGACATTGATTCAGTGCTTTCAGCAGCTACAATTTCAGTTCTTGGGACCATTGCCTCTCTTGCCTTTACCTCAGAAAATTCTAGTGCATTTTGAAATATTTGAATTTCACTATCTACATTTTCCAAATCTTTAGTTGACTCCAATTGTTCCTCNATATAATTTCCCAACTCAATTTTTGAGAAGGATAGTTGGATTTGGTCTCCTTTAACCTTGAAAAATTTCATTAATATTAAATCTGAAATCTTCATAATCAATGCAGTTACAGGAGAGAATAAAAAATAAAAAAATGCAGTAGGTAAAGCAAACACTTTCATTAAGATATTTGAAAATTGTTGAAATATAACTTTTGGTAAAAACTCNGCGGTTACAAGAATTATTAGTGTTGAAATTACTGTCTGAATCAAAATAATTTTTATATTAATTGATGAACCTAAAGAGATTTCAGGGAATATCAATTGTAAGATACGTTCGCCCATAAAAATTCCGTAAATCACCAATGAAATATTATTACCAACGAGCATAGTTGCAATAAATCTTGATGGATTTTTAGTAATAAAACTTAAAAGTTTTGCATTGATCCCTGACTGTTGCTTTTCTATTTCAAGATATATTTTATTTGAGGATACAAAAGCAATTTCCATCCCCGAAAAAAAAGCGGAAAGCATTAGACAAATAATAATGATAAGGTCGCTTATTACCATTAAGGGTTTTGCCTGTTTTTGAATTTTTTTCTAAAGTGCCTTCTAAATAGTGCCATAAAAATTGATAANAAAGCAAATCCAATAAATATATAAGCCTTTTNTCGATTAATACTCCACTGAGAAAAACTTTCGTAACTAGCAATTAATGCAATAATCCAATAAAGAATCTCAGAAATTTTATAACTTTTCATCAGTTATCGAATCTNTTTTTTCTTCTACTGCTATTGTTCCTGATAACTTTCCAGTCTGGAATTTACTGAATTCTTTATTTGTATCCAATCTGTTTGCAGCCAAATTATAATCATTGTTTTGAAAGAGAAAGGGTTNCTCCGTAAAAAGCCATTCCTTTTCCGCATCCCAATACATTTGGTCCGTTTCTAAACGAGACCCATCATAAGATAATAAAACAACGTTCCCCTGAAGATCTACAATTTTTGTTTGATTATAAAGTATTCCATAATCTGCATAAACAGTATTTTCTTGATTCTGNTCATTGTAAAAAATAACTTTTAAACCATCTGGAAACTCTGAATACTTGAAACTTAAATGACTAAAATCAAGATGAACTGGGGCTTCTANTCTTGCTTTAATTGANGCAGAGTCTGTGTATGTCATATTAATATTATAAGCTATACCAACTGGATTCTCNTTAAAAGTATTAATTTGTTTTAATAAGGTAGAGCTGTCATCACATGAAAAAAATGTAGTAATAGCAATGATAACTAAAGTTTTATTAATAAGCTTNAATTTTAAAGAATGCATCTAGAGCTCAGGCACATTTACGCTACTTTTAATCCAACAATCAAATTTTATTTTTGCACCCTGATTTCCTTCAGTAAATATATCAGTTTTAGATGGAGCTCTTCCCTCATAGCTTCTTGCTGTTTTTANAGCTGCTTTTTTTATTGAGGCATCTACCTCTCCAGCTTTATATGCCATATTTGCTGCCAACCAATAAACAGCCCTCTTGTTGAATTGAGTATCACCACAATCATTGGCACTACTCGCGTAAAGATTTGATATCATTAAATAGGCTCGACCCATAGAAGGCTGAAAACTTAGTGCTTTNCGCGCGTAATTTCTTGCAGAAGATTTTTTTCCTGCATTTTTTAACTTAATGGCAATTTTGTATAAAATTTTGGCTTTTCTGTAGGGATCATTCTCAAGTGATATGGATTCTTCGTAATAAGTCAAAGCTTCACTNCTATCTCCAGCTTTATCTTTAAGTAGTCCCAAATAATATGCNGAATCAGCCGAAGGNTCTANGCCNTGAAGAGCCTCTACTAGTGTTACGAAGAAAGGATCATCTGAACATTCTTTACTATCCATTCTAGATGCTGCTCTTTTAAGCCAAACGGGATCAGTTTTATTCTCCTCAAATGTTCTTTGATATAATGGAACTAAATTTTTACAAGTTGCCTCCTTTGATATAATAGCATTTAGATTTGAAAGAAAAGTTCCAATAGCATTACTGTTGATTCCATAAATTCTTTTATTTCTAATCTCCCTGCTATTTAAAGGGCTTCCAGACTCTTGTTTTTTTATCAATAAATCTAATTTTTTTGACAGATTAGTTGATTCAATTTCAAACTTTTCTGAAACCTCCTCATATTTTGTAAATAANTTTTCCATAGTTACTCCATGCACTCCATCTTTATAAAGCTCATAGTATGTCTTAAAATAGTTATAAAGTTCCTTGGGGTTTGTAAANCTTGCAGCATCACTGGTATAAGCTTCATTAAAAGTTTTATAAACCTCCATTTTTTCACCAATTTTATAATCAAGCATTGATTGAGCTTTACTGCTTAAAATGTCACCNACCACTTTAATATTTCTTTTNGTTGGAAAATTTAATATCCACTCATCATATAGTTTCATTAAGTCCTCCTTAACCAAAATAGCCTCTTGAGGACTTGAGGTTTTAATTCGCTCTTTCAAAATTCTTTCTCCATAAGAATAGATTGCAACGTTTAATTTGGGGCAATCAATTCTAACCTTAAGCCATGGTTCATATGCATCATTGTAATTTTTGACTTTTGCATACTCAGCGAAAATTGATAAATTTTGAAGGCATTCCTCNTTGTTTTGAGATTTTAAAGGAATGAATGTTAACAANAAAATTAATTTTAAAAATATTTTAAAAGATTTCATTTTATCAAATATTAATTATACTTTCTTTTTATAAACCATCGGTCATTAAGGGAAAACCCTATTCTAACAGTCCAAAATTTTTCATTCAGTATGTTGGAATTTTTAGTTCCTCTTGATCCATACTCAAAACCAATATTGACATTTGAATACCCTGGCAGGGGCAAACCAGCCCCAAAATTAATACCAGTTTCGTTTATTCCAAAATTATTTTTAAATATACCTGTTACCTCATGTCGAAAACCCATCCGTAAAACCACCCTCTTCCAATAACTAGTAATCGATGAATAGTCAGGAATATAAAAACCTCCAATTGAAAATTGTGATCCGTCTTTATAAGAAACATTTGGCAAAGTGTTAAAGCTATTTTTAAAATTCGAGCTATTGGTCATAATATATTGTGCTCCNGCAAACCACTTACTTTTTTTACCTAAGCCAAAACCAACTATNGAACTTGAAGGTAATTGTATTTCAGTGAAGTCTAATCCTGTCTCGGCCAAATCAATTTCTATAATTTCAGCAATATTTGATGGATCAGATAAAGGAGAAGTTATTAACAAGCGTTTATTATTCGAGTTTAATGAACCTTGGGGGACATAAGAAACCATCATATGAAGATCTATTTTACTGTTAACAGGAATCTCATAATTTGTGGCTAGTTTGATGTCTAATCCTGATATGCTTGATTCATTAATTAAAACTGTTCCCAAGTAAACATCGTCTAAAAATTTAGAAGTTTGGTATTTCAACTTACCAAAATCATAATTTATTGTAACACCAAAACTCAAATTTTTTAACAAATAAAGTCCTAATGAAAAAAAAACTTTATTAATACCACCCTCACCTTCATATCGATTTAATATATCGGATGATGATGAGTCATCAATTTGACTCAATTTATAACCAACTGATGTAAATGGAATAATTCCAAAGCCAAATCCAAATTTTTTTGTTGGTATAGCAATACCTATATAATCCAGTCCAGATGAAATTAAACTTTTTGAATCATTTGTGTCACTAAGCTGGTTATTACTGTAATTTAACCCTATAGAGTAAGTAGTCAACAATAACTTAGCGTAAGAGGAAGGATTACTCAAATTTGCATGAATTGAATCATTATAAACTTCTAATCCTCCCATGAAGCGATTAATTTGATTTCCTCTAAAATTAACTTCTCCTAATCCAGTATATGAATATGGTGAATTAGTTCCAGATTGCGATAAAGCAATATTTGTGAATATTAGTAAAAAGATTTTTACGAGGTTTTTAATCATAAATCTCTATTCAGCTTCAACAAATGGAGCATTCCATCAGCTATAAAATTTAAACTCGCAAATATGCTATTTTTTAATGTTTTAGGCAACTTATTGACATCGCCTCCTGTAAAAACAACTTTCAAAGATTTGTAATTTTTTTTGTAGTATTCAATTCTAGAATTAATTTCATCTAAAATAGCAAAATAAACCCCCGATTGAATAGCTTCATATGTACTCTTCCCTTGAGGAGTTTTTGGTGTTTTATAATTCGCAATTGGTAGATTAGCCGTAAAATGACTCAATGCCTTATATCGCATCATAAAACCAGGAGAAATAGCGCCTCCTTGATAAACACTTTCTTGATCTAAGAAATCATAAGTGATGCACGAACCCAAATCAATTACCAAAACATTTGATTTAGGGTAGGCTTTTGCTGCTGAGGCAATTAAAAGTATTCTATCGGCACCCAATTTATTTTGGTTTTGATATAAATTTGTAAATGGAAGTCGCATTTGAGAACCAATCGGAATGATTTTTATTTTATGAGCATACTTTTTGAGGCTTTCAGCAATTATTCCAACAACATCAGAATAAATAATTTCTTTGATTTCTGGATTTTCATTAATTAGTTTTGATGAAATGGTATCAAAAGAAGAAGAATTAGCTTTTTGTTGAAAAAGTATTTTATCTCCATCAAAGAGGTAAAACTTGGCCATGGTATTACCTAAATCAATTCCTAAGTTCAATCTAAAAGTTATTTTAAGTTTAAATTTAATCAAAGTTTTTAGAGTAAATCTTTTGTTAAGGAATAAAAAGGATTTTATATTTGCAGACCTTATGCAGGGTACCTTAGCT
>NZOY01000007.1 GCA_002695445.1 Flavobacteriaceae bacterium | reverse complement strand
CTCCCGTTGAGGAGGGTAAAAGTCAACTCTCAGTCTGGGATATGAAAGTTATTTTCAGTTGTATTCTTGCAGAGAGGAAGGGATTCGAACCCTCGATTCCGCGATAACGGAATACACACTTTCCAGGCGTGCGCCTTCGACCACTCGGCCACCTCTCTAGTTACAGCAAATTAAAAAAACTATTTTAAATATAACTGATTAATAAAACATTAGGAGTAATTGAAATAATAATTTCAATACTTTAAATTTGTTTTGAAGACAGATAATGCATTTCCAGTGGTTATCTTAGCTATCTCATCATTCGTCATACCATATATTTCAGAAACTTTTTTATTTATAAGTTTTAGATACCCACTTTCATTACGCTTACCTCTGAATGGGACAGGTGCCAAATATGGCGAATCTGTTTCCAAAACAATTCTTTGCAATGGAATTTTATCTAAAAATTGATCAATTTGACCATTTTTGAAGGTAACGACTCCGCCAATTCCAAGCATAAAATTTAAATCAATAGCCCGAAGTGCCTGTTGGTATGTACCCGTAAAACAATGAAAAACTCCATAAAGGCTATCCCCTTTATGGTCGTTTAAGATTTCAAAAACTTCATCAAATGCATTTCTGCAATGAATAACAATTGGTAAATGATATTTTTTTGCTAATAAAATTTGTTTATTGAAAGTGTCTTGTTGAAGTTTTAAAAAAGTTTTATCCCAATACAAGTCAATTCCTATTTCTCCAACAGCAATAAAATCTCTTTTAGACAAATTATCACTTACATGTTTTAGTTCCTCTTTATAATTTTCCTTTACATGAGTTGGATGCAAACCNGTCATCAGCCTTATATTTTCTGGGTATTGCTTTTCAAGCTGATACATTTTANCAGTATATGAACTATCAATAGCAGGTAAAAAAAAATGAGTAATNCCTNCATTAATAGATTTTTCAATCACCTCATTTCTATCACTATCGAAAGCTTCTACATANAGATGGGTATGGGTATCAATCATTCTCATTAATGGCAAAATTAGCATTTCGTTTTTTACTTTTACAAAAAAAAGTATTGTTTAAAAAAACAAATCTTCGTGAAGTCAGAATCAATCTGACTTTAACACAGCACTTAAGTTGCAAGGCAAGAATTAATGGTTTTAAAGCAAACCTATTAATTGATACTGGGGCCTCNAATAGCTGTATAGCAATGGNACAAAAAAATTATTTTAGTATCATNGAAAAAGGGANTCCNTTTGAAGCTGCTGGTGCTGGAGAGGATAAAATGAAGGCTATTTTAGCTCATAATTGCAATTTATTTCTGGGGAGACATTTTATGGGAGAACAATCTTTTGTTCTACTTGATATGCAATATATTAATGCTACTTTAGTAAAGGAAGGGGGTAAAACTATTGATGGAATATTAGGAAATGACTTTCTTAGAAAACACAAAGTCATAATTGACTATTCTAAAAAAAAAATGATGTTTTAAATAATAATAGTTTTAAAGATCAAGGGACTTTTTGATATCACCGTTCATTAATATTTCCTCAGGCTTTTCCAAAGCTTCTTTAATTGCGACTAAAAACCCAACAGACTCTTTTCCGTCAATTATGCGATGATCATAAGATAGAGCCAAATACATCATNGGTCTAATTTCAACCTTTCCGTCTATTGCAACCGGTCTTTCAATTATATTATGCATACCTAAAATACCTGATTGAGGAGGATTGATAATTGGAGTTGACAACATTGATCCAAAAACACCTCCATTGGATATGGTAAATGTTCCTCCTGTCATATCGTCCACAGTTATTTGGCCATCTCTAGCTCGCACAGCTAATCTTTTGATCTCCTGTTCAATATCCTTAAAAGAAAGTTTTTCAGCACTTCTTACAACTGGAACCATAAGACCTTTNGGTCCAGATACAGCTACACTTATATCACAGTAATCATATGAAACCTTATGGTCTCCATCAATCATTGAATTCACNTCNGGAAACATTTTAAGTGCTCTAACTACAGCTTTTGTAAAGAAACTCATAAACCCAAGGCCAACGCCGTGCTTTTCAGTAAATTGTTCTTTATACTTTTTTCTCAATTCAAAAATATTAGCCATGTCAGCTTCATTGAAAGTNGTAAGCATTGCAGTTTCATTTTTAACTGCAACAAGTCTCTCAGNGACTTTACGTCTTAGCATTGATAATTTTTTGCGCTCCTCACCGCGGTTTACTCCTTTAGGCACTGATCCCATAGCTGCAACAGCTTTTACTGCGTCATCTTTAGTTATTCTTCCATCTCTTCCAGAACCAATGAGGGTATCTATATCAATACCTTTTTCAGCGATGATTTTTTTGGCTGCAGTAGAGGCAGTACCTGTAGCGTAATTTGACTTAGTTGAAGGGTTTGGTGGACTAATAACAGGTGTTTCATCTAGTTTTTTTGATACTTTAGATTGTCCTTCCATTGGTTTGCCATCTGTATCGATTAAGCAAACGACTGAGCCAACCGCCACTGCATCACCTTCCTCAGCTTTTAATGAAATAGTACCACTGGTCTCTGCAGGTAGTTCAAGGGTTGCCTTGTCTGAGTCTACCTCTGCTATTGCTTGATCCTTTTCGATATAATCCCCCTCTGCGACAAGCCACTGTGCAATTTCTACCTCGGTAATTGACTCCCCTGGTGAGGGGACTTTCATCTCTAAAATCATAATTGTAGATTTTTACTTTTTCTTTTTTCTTATAAAATTATCTTTAGAAGCATCAAAAACATAATCAATTACTTGTTGATGTCTATTTCTAAACCTTGCAGCACTTCCTGCGGCAGGGGATCCATAATACCTTCTAGTAGCTGGTCTCATTTTACTTGCTTGGGGCAACTGAAGTAATAGATAGCCCCAGGCTCCCATATTTCTTGGTTCTTCTTGTGCCCAAACCATTTCTTCTAAATTTACNTAACGATTAATTTCAGATTGAATCTCTTCGAAAGGTAATGGAAATAATTGTTCTATCCTCACAATCGCCACGTCGTTAAGATTTTTTTTAGCCCTCGCATCAACTAAATCATAATAAAATTTACCAGAGCAAAATACCAATTTTTTAACTTGTTTCTCATCCATTNATANATCTGGTATTAACCTTTGAAAAAAACCTTCTGTAANGTCCTCAACCATNGAAACTGCCATAGGGTGTCTTAAAAGACTTTTTGGNGTAAAGACAATTAATGGTTTTCTAAAATTACCTTTCATTTGTCTTCTCAATAAATGGAAAAAATTAGCAGGAGTTGTACAATTGGCAACATACATGTTATCNTTTGCACAAAGNTGAAGATAACGCTCAATTCTCGCTGANGAATGCTCTGCACCTTGCCCCTCATANCCATGAGGTAGTAAAAGAACAATACCATTTTGGNTTTTCCATTTATCTTCAGCTGCAGATAAATATTGATCAATCATTATTTGAGCACCATTAGAAAAATCTCCAAATTGGGCCTCCCAAATTGTGAGGGTATTAGGACTGGCCATTGCATAGCCATAATCAAATCCTAAAACACCATACTCAGATAAAAGAGAATTATAAACACTGAATCTTCCTTGGCTTGAGGAGTTAATTTGATTCAATAAAATTAGTTCCTCCTCAGATGCCTCTGCTTTAAGAACTGCATGACGATGAGAAAAAGTGCCTCTTTCAACATCTTGTCCGGATAATCGGANATTAAATCCTTCCTGAAGCAATGTTCCATATGCAAGTAATTCTCCCATCGCCCAATCAAGTTTATTAGTTGTATTAAACATTTTTTTTCGGTCCTCAATCAAGCGTTCAATCTTCCTCAAAAATTTCTCATTTTCAGGTAAAGTAGAGATGGTATCGGCAACGAGCTTCAGTTTTTTTAAATCAACTGCAGTTNTGATTTCAGGATTCATACCTAGTTCATCTACCCTATGATACCCATCCCACTCATCTTCCATAAATGGAGTGACTACAGTGGTTTGCTCTTTTTTTGAAACCTGTAGGTTTTTTTCCAAACTGGATTTATAGTCCACCTCAAGCTTCTTTAAATATTTNTGATCAATTACACCTTGAGAAATTAATTTTTCAGCATATATATCTCTTGGATTTTTGTGAGCTGCGATAGCCTTATACAATTTTGGTTGCGTAAAACGAGGTTCATCTCCCTCATTATGGCCATATTTTCTGTAACCTAATAAATCAATAAAAACATCAGCCTGAAATTTCATTCTAAAATCTAAAGCAAAAAGAACTGCGTGGACAACTGCCTCGGCATCATCTGAATTCACATGCATGACAGGAGATAAGGTCACTTTACCAACATCAGTGCAATAGGTACTGGACCTTGCATCAAGGTAGTTAGTCGTAAAACCAATTTGATTGTTAACAACAATGTGAATTGTTCCGCCAGTAGAATATCCCTTCAGTCTTGACATTTGGGCAATTTCATATGCAATTCCCTGACCAGCGATGGCTGCGTCCCCGTGAACAATTATTGGCAAGACTTTTGAGGAATCTCCGTTCAACTTATTTTCGATTTTAGCTCTTGCTATTCCCTCTACAACCGCTCCAACAGTTTCCAAGTGAGAGGGATTTGGTGCAAGATTAATATTAATTTTTTTTCCATCATTATTTGGATCTATCTGAGAGGTCCATCCCATATGGTACTTTACATCACCATCAAAAACTAACTCATCATAATCCTTACCATCAAATTCACTGAAAATATCTTTTGGAGATTTTCCAAAAATATTTGTCAAAGTATTCAGTCTGCCCCTATGGGCCATTCCCATTACAAATTCTTCAATACCTTTTTCATCTGCAGATAAAACAAGGGCGTCAAGAGCAGGTATTAGTGACTCTCCCCCCTCAAGTGAAAAGCGTTTTTGACCTACATATTTAGTATGAAGAAAGTTTTCAAAACTAACTGCTTGGTTTAATTTATTTAAGATATGTTTTTTTTGTTCTGAGTTGAAATTGGGTTGATTTTCGTTTTGATGTAAGCGTCCCTTTATCCATTCTTTTTTTTCTACATTTCTAATATACATATATTCAACCCCAATAGATTCGCAGTAGGTCTTTTGAAGATGGTCAATTATTGTGGCTAATGTGCTTGGACCAATACCAACTATTGAACCTGCATTAAATACAGTTGATAAATCAGCTTCTGTTAAACCAAAGTTTTCTACATCAAGATTAGGGCTGTAAATTCTCCTGTCTCGAACAGGATTAGTTTTGGTAAACAAGTGCCCTCGAGTGCGATATCCCTCAATCAATTTTACTACCTGAAATTCTTTTTTAACAGATTCTGGAACCTCAACTTCACCAGCTAAGGCTTGGCTACTTCCATTTTCTACACCGAAATCAAACCCTTGAAAAAAAGCTCTCCAACTAGGCTCTACTATATCTGGATCCTCTAGGTATTGGTCATACAATTCAGCAAAGTACTCGGTATGTGCTGAATTTAAAAATGAATATCTATCCATTAAATTTTATTAAAACTAGTACTTACAACAAAATTACAATTTTTGACTAAAGAGGTTTAGTTTTAATTATAAAACAACATATTTCTTGTTAAATTTGTATTGAAAAAATACTGATAGTGGAGTCGTAATTAAATTGAAAATTATGACAAATTCTAACTGTTTTTGCTTTTAAAAATTCAGTTTTTATAGATGTTTGCGTTAATCGACTGCAATAACTTTTATGCTTCATGTGAGCGGGTTTTTCAACCTCAATATGAGGGTAAAGCATTGGTAATACTCTCTAACAACGATGGTTGTGTAATTGCTAGAAGTAATGAGGCTAAAGCGCTAGGCATCCCAATGGGTGCGCCTGCGTTCAAATTCCGAAGCGAATTCAAAAAGCACAATATCAAGGTTTTCTCCTCCAACTACCCTCTCTATGGAGACATGAGTCATAGAGTGATGAAAATTCTAGAAAAATATACCCCTAATATTGAAATTTACAGCATTGATGAAGCTTTTCTAAAGTTTGAAGGGTTTGAATATTTCGATTTAATGGAGACAGGGTTGAAAATGAGAAAACAAGTACGTCAGTGGACTGGTATTCCTATATCTGTTGGGATAGCACCATCAAAAGCACTAGCAAAAATCGCTAATAAAATAGCTAAAAAGTTTTCAAATAAAACAGGGGGTGTTTATTGTATAGATACTGATGAGAAAAGACTAAAGGCTCTAAAATGGACCCCAATAAATGATGTTTGGGGTGTTGGAATACGGCACAGTAAAAAACTTAAAGCCTTGGGAGTAAAATCGGCTTTGGACTTTGTTAATCTGCCAGATAGTTGGGTAAAAAAAAATTTAAGTATTCTAGGCCTAAGATTAAAAAGGGATCTAGAAGGGGCCCCCACTATTCAGCTAGAGGAATTTGCTCCCAAAAAAAAGTCCATTGCTACAACGAGAAGTTTTAAAAATACGATCACTACATTTAGCGATCTGGAAGAGCGAATTACCACCTACACCCTTCTGGGGGCAGAAAAACTGAGAAAACAGCAAAGTTGCGCTTCTGCAATTTATGTTTTTGTCAGGAGCAACCCTTTTCAAAAGCAGGCTGAACAATATAGAAATGGGTTTACAGTTAAACTGCCTTATGCCACAGATTCTAGCATCATTTTAAATCAATATGCCATCAATGGATTAAGAAATATTTTCAAATCAGGTATTGAATACAAAAAAGCAGGAATATTACTGCTTGGACTAACTCCATCAACTTCAAGACAAATGAGTTTATTCGAAAAAGATACTACTAAGCACTCGGCATTGATGGAAACTATGGATAATATTCACCGTCGCTTTGGTCCACATCGAATGAAGTTAGGGAGTCAAGATTTAAAACAAACATGGAAAATGAGAAGAGACTATCTTTCAAATCGTTTTACAACAGAAATCAATGAGGTTATTAAGGTCAAATGAATAAGCAAAATAAAATTATTTTTTTTAATCCAAGTCAGGAGTCAGGAAAAGGCTCGGTTATGGCACAAGAAGGAATTTCAGCAGGATTTCCCTCTCCAGCAGATGACTTTAAAGAACTGAGAATTAGTATTGACAAAGAAGTAGTCAAAAACGAAACAGCTACTTTTTACGCTAGAGTTGAGGGTGAGTCTATGAAAGGTGCTGGGCTGGACGATGGAGACCTACTTGTAATTGACCGAAGCCTAGAACCAGAGGACAACAAAATTGCAGTTTGTTTTATAGATGGAGAGTTTACCGTAAAACGTTTGAAGGTTGAAAAGGATTGTCTCTATTTAATGCCCGAAAATAGAAAATACGAACCAATAAAAGTTACAGAAGATAATGAATTGACAATCTGGGGAGTAGTTACCTATGTTGTAAAAAAAGTCTAATCTTACTTTACAATCGTTCAAAAATACCTGCAATTCCTTGACCTCCTCCAACACAGGCAGTCACCATTCCATATTTTTGATTACGACGTTTCATTTCGTTAATCAGTTGAATAGTGAGTTTAGCTCCAGTGCATCCTAAGGGATGGCCTAAGGCAACGGCCCCTCCGTTTACATTGACTGTTTCAGGATCTAAACCACTTTCTTGAATAACTGCTAATGATTGGGCTGCAAAGGCTTCATTAAGCTCAGTTTGCTCGATATCGGCTAATTTAAGACCAGCTTGGTCAAGAGCTCTCGGTATAGCTTCACATGGACCAATACCCATATAAATTGGATCAACTCCTCCAACAGAACAAGAAAGCATTCGGGCAATGGGAGTCAACCCTAATTCTTTAACTTTTGACTCACTCATTACAAGTGTGAAAGCCGCGCCATCAGAGGTTTGAGAAGAATTTCCAGCTGTAATAATTCCTCCCTGTTTAAAAGCAGCTCTCAAACGGCTTAATCCCTCTATACTGGTATCTCTTCTCACACCCTCATCAACTGCAACAATATGGGAGCTAGTAGATTTCTTACCATCTTTGACAAATACTTCTTCAACTTCAATAGGNACAATTTCATCTTTAAAATAGCCTTTATCAATAGCATTTGCTGCTTTTTGATGAGAGGCTAATGAAAAGGCATCTGACGCTTCGCGTGTAATNTTATACTTTTCTGCTACTGCTTCAGCAGTCGCTCCCATACTGACGTGATAATTAATATTTTCCAAATTAGCTTGATAACTAGGAGATAGCTTATATCCCGTCATAGGTATTAGACTCATACTTTCTGTACCCCCCGCGACGAAGANATCNCCCATTCCTGCTTTTATCTTAGCAACTGCTAATGAAATTGCTTCTAAACCNGAAGCACAATATCGATTGATAGTGATTCCTGGAACCTCAATTCCCAAAGCCCTTGCTGAGATAAGCCTGCCGACTTGAAGGCCTTGCTCACCCTCCGGGTTTGCACAGCCAACAATTACGTCATTAACAGTCTTAGGATCCAACTGAGGTACACTTTCGATCAAATGTTTAATAATTTGAACTGCCATATCATCGGAACGATAATTTTTAAATCCACCCTTTTTGGCCTTTCCTACTGCAGTTCTATAACCTTTTATTATGTATGCTTCCATGTATTTAATTTCTTAAAGGCTTATTATTCATTAATAGATATTGAATTCTATCTAATGTTTTTTGATTACCCANCAAACTCATAAATCCTTCGCGCTCAATATCCAATAGGTANCGCTCGGTTACTTTNTGGGGACTTGTAAGATCACCACCACAAATTACATATGCAACTTTCTTGGCTATCTCTACATCGTAATCTGACATATATCCTCCCAAATAATATTCATTNATAGCCGAGTAAAGCGCTCCGAGCCCGCCTCTTCCCAATACTTCAATATCATTTCTCTCTGAAGGTGGTACATAATTTTTTGATAGTTCCAAAACTTTTTCTTTGGCTTCTCCTATATTTCTTTGGACGTTATAGGTAACAAAATCTCTTCCCTGTTTAAGATAATGTAAATCAAATGCTTCAGATGCAGAAGTTGATACTGCAGCAGTAGCAATACTTTTAAAGTGGTCAATGAGCATGGGAATCTTTACATCTCCTTCATAAAAACCATCTGATGCTCGAAGTGCCAATTCTTTAGTTCCTCCGCCACCAGGAAGTAGTCCTACTCCAACNTCAACAAGACCTATGTATGTTTCTGCAGCNAANACACCGGCATCACANTGCATCGCGATTTCACACCCCCCTCCAAAAACATAACCCTGGGCAGCTGTTACTACTGGTATTTTTGAAGTTCTCATTCTCATATTAACCCTTTGAAAGTCATCAACCATTTTTTCAAGTGGNTCAAATTGCTTTTGCATCGCATACATTCCTATGTTCATCANGTTAGCCCCAACACTAAATTGCTTAGCATTATTTCCTATTACAATTCCAGTCCAATTCTCATTTTCAGCCAATTCAATTGCCTCAGCAGTAGCTCTTCCAATACCNTCTCCAATTGCATTACTTTTACTCTGGAATTCAAGACATAAAACACCATCACCAATATCATGGACAGAACATTCACTGTTTTTTATAACGGGAGAGTTTTGTCTGTAACTATCTAAAATGATAAACGCATCAGATCCNGGAATTTTNTTGTAAGAATGTGTANTAAGGTCATAATATTTCTTTTCACCATTTTCATATTTATAAAAGCAATTAGCGCCGGAAGCTTTCATGTCATTAATCCATTTTGGAAGAGTCTCGCCACATTCATTTATTAGTGAAATCCCTTTATCAAAGCCAATTAAATCCCAGTATTGAAAAGGACCNNAATCCCANACNTATCCNGCTCTCATGGCATCATCAAGTTGATAGCAATTATCTGATATTTCTGGAANCCGNTNNGCTGAATATGACAAAATTGCAGCAAAGTATTCTTTAAGAAATAAACTTTCTTTTTCATCTTTTGAAATCAAAANCTGAAAGCGCTTATCAATCTTTTCAATACCTTTTGCCTCTTTTATCAAAGAAATTTTTGGTCTTACACTTTTGCGATATTCTAAAGTTTTTAAATCTAAAGCATTAATAATTGTCCTACCATTTTCATCCTTCTGTTTTGTTTTTTGATAAAATCCTTTACCCGTTTTGTCACCTAAAAAATTGTTTTCTAGGAGAAAATTAAAAAATTTAGGTGTCGAAGCTTTATTTAGTTTTTNAAAAAAACTATCTCCTTTTACATTTTGGACTACAAATTTGGTCACTTTATCTCCAGTGTCTATACCCACTAAATCTTGAAGTCTAAAAGATCCTGTTTTTGGTCTACCCAAAATTGGCCCAGTAAGTAAATCTACCTCCTCGATAGTAAGATCGAATTTCTCTGTCANTTGAAATACNTTANCNCCAGACATAACTCCAATTCGATTAGCAATAAATGCAGGAGTATCTTTACAAAGNACGGTTTGNTTACCTAAATTAATCTCACCATAATGCATAAAAAATTCAANTAGCTCGGCAAGAGAATCCTGAGTTGGAATTATTTCTAAAAGCCTTANATATCTTGGTGGATTAAAAAAATGTGTTCCACAGAAATATTTTTTAAAATCTTCNGTCCTTCCCTCTGCAAGNAGCTTAATTGGAATACTCGATGTATTTGAGCTTACAATACTTCCCGGTGATCTAAANTCGTCAACCTTTTCAAGAATTTGACGTTTAATATCTAATCTTTCAACAACTACCTCAATTATCCAGTCTGCCTCTTTAATTTTATAAAAATCATCTTCAAAATTTCCTACGGTTATTCTGTTAACATACTTCTTATTATAAAGTGGTGCAGGTTTTGATTTAATTGCTTTATCCAGCGCATTTTTAGCAACTTGATTCCTTACTGAGTGGTTGTTTTTATCATCATCTGAAAGTTGACCAGGTAATATATCTAGCATTAATACCTCCAAGCCAACATTCGCTAATTGACAGGAAATTCCTGATCCCATTACTCCGGATCCAAGAACAACAACTTTCTTAATTCTGAATTGCATTGATTCGTTTTTAACAAATCTATTAAAAAACTTTTAGGTTGCATTTTTTTATACATTTGTTATTANATAAACGATTTATTATGAGCCATCAACAAGTATTTGAACAATTTAAAAAAAGAGCTGAAAATGCATCTCCCCTNGGAGGAAAGCTAAAATTTTTGGTAGACAAAAATCCTGTTTTAATTGACGGCTCTGGCGATGAAAATATAATTTCCATGTCTGACGATGAAGCTGATTGTACTATTGAAGTATCTCAAGAGGTTCTTGAAAAATTAAGAGATGGTGAAATTAATCCAATGATGGCAGTAATGGGTGGTCAAATAAAGATCNCNGGTGATATGGGNCTGGCAATGAAAGTTCAGTCTTTAATTGGATAAATTATTAATTGANTTTNTATATATCTAAAATANTTNNTNCAATTAACCAATGGATAAAAA
>NZOY01000006.1 GCA_002695445.1 Flavobacteriaceae bacterium | reverse complement strand
CTAAACTAGAATGGTTTTAGCTTCTAGTCAAATCATTAATAATTCTACTTTAACTAAATCCCTTTTATTAATAAATTTATTCCATAGGTTTATTCCCATATTAGTTATAGAATATTTGTATGTCAAATTAATTCCTAAATTAAATAACTTAGCATTATAAGTTGAAAATCGACTCTGTACTAAAATATATTTTAAAACTTAAACTTAATTAATTTGTTAATCAAACTTAAATATTTAGGACTTTCTATTACTTCATTCGCTATTTTATTTAAACTTATGTCTTGGCAGTATGCTCAATATTTACTTATTTCAGGGTTAAGTTTTTTGGGTATTTACTTTTTGATCAAAGTGTTTAAGTAATAGATTTTAAAAATAAATGGAAATTGACAAATTAATAGGTGCGATTAAAAAGTTAAACTCTGAAACAAAACCAAAATGGGGAAAAATGAATGCTACTCAGATGGTCTGGCATTGCAAAAGATTCATAATTTTCTATCAAAATGAAAAAAATTATCCTCCTAATTTAATGACTAAAACATTAGGTTATATGCACATGTTTTTTTTAAAATATATAATAAAATGGAACTATGATAAATATCCCAAAAATGCACCAACACTAAAATTTTTTGATCCGGCAAAGGCTAAAGATGTAGACTTAGAANATGAAAAAAAAGAGCTTGTAAAAAGATTAAAAATGGTAAATAAATGCAATCAAAAATTTATAGTAAACCCTATGCATGGAAAAGTTACAAGAGAAACTTTTAAAGAAGTTGTGAGAGGGCACACATCTTTTCATTTGAAACAGTTTGGAGTGCTGTAAATTAATTTTTATTTATCAATNACTAACATGTCCCAAACTTCACCNACAGATTCTTCATCATATATGTACTGTTCTTCATCAATCCAAATACATGGAATTCCAGGAAAATATGATTGGGTTCCAGCTGAAATTACCTTGCCGTCAATTACTTTAATGCTTCTAATTACACCAGTNACCTCGCCATTTTGTAGAACATGTTTCTCACAATTTTTCCAATAGGTAGGGTATTCNGAATCCATGTCCTGAGAAAAACCTGCTATAAAAATATTTTCCTCATTATCTACGAACAAATCATAAACCT
This sequence comes from Flavobacteriaceae bacterium, assembly GCA_002695445.1. Classification (GTDB taxonomy): domain Bacteria; phylum Bacteroidota; class Bacteroidia; order Flavobacteriales; family Flavobacteriaceae; genus UBA8316. Next base: position 17,847 of record NZOY01000006.1, on the reverse strand, counting down.
CACTATTCTGCCATCCCTCATCNATAGATCCAATATTACAAGTTGNNCTTGACCCATTAATCCAGTATGCTGGTTTGGTAATATAACCAAGAAAATTATTCGGTGCCATTACCGTTCCAGCTATGATTTTTTTATCACCTTTTATTTCAATATACTTCGCCTCTCCATCACCGTGACTCGGTCTGCTGAGATTAATTCTTTTATTATTTTTCCANAAGGAGGGAATCAGGGAATGAGACTTCATATAATAACCTACATTGAAAATATTATCATTGGAATCTATCCCAATACCCCAACTCATTGAATCTGCATTAATTGTNAGATTTATTTTCTTTCCATTTCTCCAATAACATGAACCTTGATCAAAATAACCTCCAACATATATATCTCCTTTATGCAAAATTATTCTTTGTCCTTCCGAGAATTTACCTTCNAGCTTAGTCTGAGTTTGGTTAGAACCGTCTTTATTTAGTGACCAAACACTTCCACTTCCTCCATATTGCCAGCCTGTAACATATATTTTTTCGTCATGATAAAATAATCCTGTAGCCTCGAGAGCATTGCCAATTAGTTTAATTTTTTTATCGTTAATCCATATAACCGCTCCATCATTTATTGTTGAACCTGCAACAATGATAGTTTTATCGNTAAAATTATTATTCAAAAAACCATCAGATTCATTACTACTACTCTCNTCCTTAGAGCAGAAAAATAAAAATGAAAAAAAAGTAAAAAACAAAANTTTTTTTACAAATTCATACAGCCTTATCATCCCNATTTATTATTTATAAAGTCATTTAATTGAATGCTTTTATTAGATTTACTCTAAAAAAGGACCAACAAAACTTATATTCTTTTTTTAAGTAAATTAATAAAATACTAGTTTGAAAATGATTTTAAAGAGTTATTTAAATTTTGGATTGTTGATAAACTTATTTTTTATAGTTTTTTTTAATAATTTTTCTCAAGGTCAAATNATAAATAATAATGTAATTTTTAATTTCAAAATAGATAGATTTAACTTTGAAAAAAATATTACTGAAACCACTTTTGAAATAATAAATAGGTCNGATAAAAATTTTAATCCNAACAATTGGGAGCTTCATTGGAATCAAATGAAGGGATCAATAATTAAGGAATCTTTACCAAATGGAATAACATTTGAATATGTTAATGGAGAACATTATTATAAGATTTATTTTGGAGATAATTGGAAACTAGATATAGGAGAGAGAGTTTCATTCAAAGTCAATTTTCAGGGAATCATTGACAGAAAAATTATGGGACCCAATGGTGTTTTTGTTGTAAATAACAAAATTGCTTTCGATATTAAATTAAATACTATTTGGAAAAATGCAGAAGGTATCGATTTACTTGATATACCAAGCTCAATTGAACTTTATGATACTTATCCAAATAAAATTGATAATAAATCATTAAATATAAATTTACTACCAACACCTGATTTAATTATTTATGGAAATGATAATCAGTCACCAATCAAAAGTTGGAATTTGAAAATTGATCCTTTTTTTAAAGAAAAAACAACCNTAATAAATCAACTATTAACTAGTTTTTTTGATGTAAAAATAAGAACCGATAAATCTGATGATTATAATTTAATAATTAAAAGAAAAATTGATTTAGAAAAAGAATCTTACACTTTGGAGATAAATACTAAATCAATAGAAATTTCTTCTTCTGATATTTTCGGTATNAGGCATGCAATACAAAGTTTAAGACAAATTAAATTTTTTCATAAAGACAATTCAATTGGACTACCAACTCTAAAAATAGAGGATAGTCCTAGATTTACTTACAGAGGATTTTTATTNGACATTTCAAGNCATTTTTACTCTAAGGAGAAAATTCTTCAGGTTCTTGATGTTTTGAGTTTATTAAAATTAAACTATTTCGAATTGAGGTTAACTGATGATGAGGGTTGGAGAATCGAAATTCCTGATTTACCAGAGTTGACTGAAATTGGAGCAAAAAGAGGATATACCGAGAATGAAAGAGATAAACTCATTCCTGCATATGGTTCTGGAGCAAATGGTTTAAAAAATGGGAATGGATTTCTTTCAAAAAATGATTTCAAGGATATTTTAGTCTATGCTAATAAATTNGGGATAAAAGTTATTCCTCAAATTAGTTTTCCAAGTCATGCTAGATCTGCAATCAAAGCAATGGAGACTAGATATTTNAATTATATGGAAACTGGTGATATAGAAAAAGCTAATGAGTATCTATTGACAGATTTTAATGATAAAAGTCAGTATAGATCTGCCCAGGGTTATAACGATAATATTATTTGTATATGTTTNGAAAGTTCATATAAATTTTACCATAAGGTATTTAGTGAAGTAANGGCTATGTATGATGAGGTTAATATTAAAATGGAAAAGTTTAGTATTGGAGCTGATGAAGTACCATTCGGGGCTTGGAAAAAATCAAAAGTGTGCCAAGAAAAATATGGAATAGACTTCAATGTAAATGATTTGTATTTATCGAATCTAAAAAGATTATTAACAATGATAAAAGAGCGTGGGGTAACAATGACAGGCTGGGAGGATATTTTATTAGTTCAGTCATCTCAAAGTCAAAATGAGAAAAATATAAGATTAGAACATTTTGATTATGAACCGATTCCATATGTTTGGAATAATACATGGGGGGAGGGTAGAGAGGACATGATATATAAATTTGCTAATCTTGGNTTTAAAACCGTTATGAGTAATTCCTCTGCTTTTTATTTTGACATGTCAGACAACAAAGATTTTGAAAATTATGGATTAAATTGGTCAGGTTATGTTGATTACTTTGATACCTGGGCGATTGACCCCTTGGATATTTTTTCCAATCAAGTTTTAAATTCGAAACATAGATTAAATNAAAAATATATCGATAAAACTGAGAAAATAAAATCTGAAAATTTAAATAATTTTTTAGGCATACAAAGCCAATTATGGACTGAGACAGTAATTGATAATGAAGTTTTTGATGAATTATTTATGCCAAATATTATCGTTTTTTCAGAAAGAGCGTGGGGCAAAAGACCCAAATGGATTTTATCTAAGAACTTCGAAGATCAGAAAAGTAAAATGATTTTGGATTGGGAAAATTTTACTTCATTTATTGGAGGCAGTTTTCTTCCTTTCATAACTGAAAACTTTCAAATAAAATATCATTTACCAAAGCCTGGAGGAAAATTAATTAGAAATAAGTTATTTTTAAAAACCCAATTTCCAGGTTTAAAAATAAGATATACTACTGATGGTTCCATACCAAATATNAATTCAAAAGTTTATTCAGGGCCCGTGGTAGTTAAAAAGAGNAATGATATCTATGCTAGATCTTTTGATGAGTCGGGTAGAGGTGGGTTAATAATAAAAATTGAGCAAGATGGAAATTATTAATAAAAGATTACTTTCAGTTGACATTTTAAGAGGTATTACAATTATTTTTATGATTATTGTAAATGATCCTGGATCATGGTCGCATGTTTATTCCCCACTATTACACGCTGAATGGAATGGAATAACACCAACTGATTATATCTTTCCTACCTTTCTATTTATAGTTGGTGTTTCTATAGTACTTTCTCTTTCAGAAAAAGTTGAAAATCAAATTTCCAAAAAATCAATTTTAAAAAAAATTTTTTGGAGGTCTTTAAAAATATATTTGGTTGGTCTTTTCTTATGGCTTTGGCCTAATTTTGATTTTGAAAATATAAGATGGGCAGGAGTTTTACAAAGAATTTCTTTGGTGTATTTATTTACTTCTCTGATTTTCATTTACTTTAATCTAAGGTCACAATTAATCCTATTATTTTTTATAATAATTGGATACACCACCTTAATGTGTTTTACTCCAATCCCTGGCTTAGGTTATCCCGATTTGTCTGTACCTGAAAAAAATTGGGCACATTATATCGATAGTATTTTACTTCCTGGNGTAATGTGGAGGGATACATGGGATCCTGAAGGNATTTTAAGTACAATACCGTCCATTGGAACTGGTGTACTTGGTCTTATTGCTGGAAANTTCTTGGTCAAAAAAAATAATATTGAANANAAGATGTTGTTTCTCGGAGTTTTTAGTTTTGTACTTCTATTTTTAGGGGATATTTTTCAATATTTATTTCCTTTAAATAAAAACATATGGAGTACCTCTTTTATGTTATTAGCTGGAGGTATTTCTTCTTTTTCTTTATTCTTTTGTACCTACATTTCTGACTATCTAAATCTTGGAAATAAATTTAATTTTGCTCATTCATTTGGAGTAAATTCAATATTTAGTTATGTTCTAGCAGGAATGTTAACATTAATATTTTACAGTGATAAATTATGGGGTATTGGACTGAATAATTTATTCATGGATTATTTTGGAGAGTTGGGAATATCCTTAAAACTGTTATCTCTTATTTATGCAGTTATTTATGTATTGATTATTTGGCTTCCAACTTTATTTTTATTTAAAAGAAAAATTTATATAAAACTATAATATATGTACGAGTACCATTCTGAAATTAAAAAATTACTTGATGAGGTTGTAGATAAAAACAGTTTCGTACTAGATAAAGTAATAGATCTAGTAAGTCGAACTGTAATAAACGACGAAATTATACATACTTTTGGAACGGGACATTCACATATGATTGGATTGGAACTATTTGCTAGAGCCGGAGGGATTGCCAACGTTAATGCAATGTTAGATTCTACTGTTATGACTTCCGAGGGAGCCAGAAGGAGTGCTGAAATTGAGAGAATAAGTGGCTTTGCAAAAGTTATTTGGGATCAGCATAAAATTGAAAAAAATGATATTTTTTTTATAATTTCAAACTCCGGAAGAAATGCTATGCCAATTGAAATGGCTCAACTCGCCAAAAATAATTCAAATAAAGTAATCGCTATTACCTCCATAGACCAATCAAGTAAATATCCATCAAGAATAAAAAATCAAAAAAAACTATACGAAATAGCTGATTATGTAATTGACAATTGCGTTCCTAGTGGAGATTCAATTATTCCAATTGGAAAAGACTTTTCAGGAGCTGTTTCCTCAATTCTTGGATGTTTCATTGTAAATTTAATTGTTACAGAGTCATTAAAATTGGTTTACAAAAAAGGAAAAAAATTACCCTTATTTTACAGTCAAAATATTGATGGTATTTCAAATGAGGAATTATTCTCTAAATACGAAAATAGAGTAAAACATCTTTAAAAAATAAATTAAAAAAGCCCTCCAATAGAGGGCTTTTAGAATTAGTCAATAAAATGACTTAATTAACTTTCATAGCAGCGGCCATAACACCTGTTGCATCAAAATAATCTCTCACCTCGTGGATTTGATTTTTATCATTGAATACAAAAGTATGAAACGCATTTACTTTTACTACATTTCCAGTAGCGACACTTTTGGCAGTCCAATTACCTGAGGTCATTACAGATCCATCAGGTTTTCCAGAACTATCTGTACCAGGAAACCATTTTGAGTCTGAGTATGAGATATCGTCAAAATTGTCCATCCATATTTTACTATTGGCAATCATACCCTCCATTTTTGCAGGTTCACTTCCCAGAAATGGAGCATAGTGAGTAACTCCAGGACATAAAAGGGGTTTTTGACTTTCAATATCTTCAGTTGAGAAAGATGCAAAAAACTTTTGAGCTGTTGCAAGATTTAAATTATACGATGTTAAATCAATTTTAGGTTCAGGTTGTACAGCAGGTTCACATGAGAATAATACTGCTGCTATTAGAATTAATGATAATGTTTTTAATGTTTTCATAAAATGTAAATAAATTAAGAATAGAAACTTCAATTTAAAAGTTTTTCTTTATTAATTGATATCCTAAAACAAATTAATTTAAATTTTATCTAAAGTATAATATTAACATTGATGTAAAAACACATATGCTAATACCCCAATATTTTACTGTTGGACTAAGTTTATAATCTTGGTGATATTTATATGGTATTTTGACTGATTCTTTTTGAGGCCAAATTAGCGTGTAAATCGTAATAAATAATACTATTGAAATAAAAGTTATTGCTTGGCTATGTAAAAAAGGTATATCTGGCATATAAATAATTAAAAATCCATAAATAGGGAAATTAATTATCATCCCAATAAAAGCTGCTTTCCAGGAAATTTTTTTCCAAAAAATTCCATAGAAAAATGCTGCAACAACTCCAGACTGCATAAAACCCCAGAACTGATTAATAAAAATGTATACACCACCCTCAAAAGATGTTATTACAGGAGCCCATAGACAAGCAATGAGAATTAAAATAATTGTTGATAGTTTTCCTACTTTAAGACTTTTTGATGAGGATGCTTTTTTATTTATAAACGGTTTGTAAATATCAACTGTAAATATTGTTGCGGCAGAATTTAATAAACTATCAAGTGTACTTAGTATTGCACCAAACAAAGCGGCTAACATTATTCCAATATACCCGATTGGTAACAGTTTTTTAATTAATAGAGGATATGCTGAATCCCCACAATTGCCTGTATCACAATTAGCTCTAATTTCATCTCCGAAAAGATCAAAAGCTATAATTCCAGGAATAATTATCATAAATGTAATCATAACTTTAAGAGTGGCTCCAAGAAGGACCCCTTTTTGACCTGCCTCTATATCCTTTGCAGCCAAACTTCGCTGGACGATAAATTGGCTAAACCCCCAATAAAAGAAATGTGGAATCCACATCCCTCCAAAAAAAACAGCTAACCACGGTAACTCTGGGTGATCTAATGGCATAATTACATGTAAACGATCACTATTATTTGAAACAAAGCTACCCCATCCACCTACTTTGTTAAGAGAAAGAATGAAAATTATTACACCACCAATTAATAGTGTAATACCTTGAATTAAATCTGACCAAACTACAGCTGAAAGCCCCCCATAATACGTGTAAAAACCGGCTATAATACCAATACCCCAAATACCATAATAAAGAGGTATCTCAAAAATGGTTTCAAGTGTAAGAGCACCAGAATAGAGAACAGTTGCCATTGATATAAAGGCATAAAAAAATAGCATATAAACCGACATTAAAGTTCTTACTGCTCTATTATAGCGGTATTCAAGAAACTCTGGAAGAGTATATATTCCGATTTTAAGATATTTTGGTAATAAAAATATAGCCATTATTACCATTGCAAAGGCGGCCATCCATCCCCAAGTTGCTATAGCTAAACCAATTCCATCTCTAAACCCCTGGCCTGCTTGACCTACAAAATGCTCAGATGAAATATTTGTAGCAATGATAGAAATACCTATCAACCACCAGCTAAGGTTTCTACCAGCTAAAAAATAATCTTCATCAGTTTTTTTCTTACCCGATTTATATAGAGAAATGATTATAACAAAAGCTATAAAACCAAAAAAAGATATTATGTCAATGACCTCAATTTTCATGAAATAGGTCAATTTGCGTTAGAATTAAATTTTTATTTTAAAATTTTCATCCCAAAACCTGAAGCATCTGAAACTTTAATTTTGCCGTCAAAAATTTTATAATTTCCAAAATCAATATCGTCAGAAAAACACGAAACACCCTCAATGGTAACAACATTTCCAAATGCAGCGGCAATATGAGTTATATAATGAGTTTTCAGCATACTTCCAAAAGCATGTGGACTTGCAAGCATTTTATATGACTTTAATTCACCCATTAATTGTCTCCAACGTGTAAATCCAAAGGAGCGAATATCAGCAAGATATACGTTCATGATATCTTCCTTACCCATTTTCATACATAAATCATGGTTTCTATTTGCTTCACCGTCAGCATAAAGAGTGTTTTTAAACCCATTCTCGTTCATCCATTTTCTTAGTTTTTTACCTTCTTCATAATTCTCCCTGAAAGGTTCTTCAACCCAAAGTAAGGGAATGTCTCCAATTCCTTTTAAAAAATCAATAGTGTCTTGAAGGGTATATTTGTCATTAGAATCAACAAGGAGTGTTACATCAGGGAAAGCAATATTTATTTTTTTGATTACCTCAATATCCATTTTCAATCCTTCTTCATGAGAATACCATTTTCCACTTCGCCCAATCTTAATTTTTAGTTGATGATAACCATATTCAATATCCCAATTACAGTTTTCAAGAATTTTATCAATTCCACCGGTTTTACCATTGTGTTCAAGTTCATCAAAATAGATCATGCCACTGTAAATTGGAGTTGTTTTTGATCCATTAACCCCAATTAACTCATAAACTGGTTTATTAAGTATTACTCCCATTAAATCGTGCAGAGCCAAATCCAAATAAATATTTAGGTTAGCATTTATTCCAAATTCAGGGGAAATTAGCTCTGAGACTGACTTTCCCTCAAGTTGATGTAATTCGTCATCACNTACATTTTTTCTTCCTAGTCCCCAACCAATTGCTCCCTGGTCAGTATAAAGCTTGAAAGCTTCATCAGAGTGATATTGACCGTGATTTCCTTTCCTNGCATTTTTTCCTACATGTCTTGGCCANTTATAGTTAAAATTCAATCTTTCAACCCTAGAAATTTTATGTTTTTTAAGTTCAGGATGATTTTCACTATTAATACCTGAGAATAATTTAAAATATTCATAGGGAATTGCACTTCCAAGTAAAGAACCTTTTATAAAGTTTCTCCTTTTCATTTTTAAATATTAAATTTTAAAGAATNTTAATTTATAAAATTTTTANTAAAAAAATGAGATAATTGAGATAGTATAAAAAAAATACTTTGGTATGTATTTTTTTTTATCTTTAAAAAATTAAAAAACAGAACAAAATTTCTATCAAAATGAGAAAAANATTTTTTGCCCTAGNATTTTTTGGGATTTTAGTNACCCAAACATTCACATATGCTAANACNCTATTATTAACATCCCAAGAAGCAGAAATGCAAGATGAAGNTGTATCAGATTCAACNCAAGTTGATGAAGCTGTTACATTTGANGAAGTTCCTGAAGAATCCGAGNNCGAGGCGCCCCCTGCCGAGGCATCATTTACACAGGAGCTAAAAAAGAGATTTATTGAGGGAGGCCCAGGATTTATGGGAATTGTTTTGATTTGTTTAATTCTCGGTCTAGCTATAGCGATTGAACGAATTATTTATTTAAATCTTGCNACAACGAATACACAAAAGCTTACCACTGGTGTGGAAGAAGCTATCTCCTCTGGAGGTATTGANGCTGCCAAGGAGCTTTGTAGAAATACTAAAGGACCTGTGGCCTCTATTTTTTACCAGGGTCTTGACCGTGCAAATGAGGGTGTTGAAAGTGCTGAAAAAGCAGTTGTTGCATATGGTGGTGTTCAAATGGGACAATTAGAAAAAAATGTTTCATGGATTTCATTGTTTATTGCTCTTGCCCCTATGCTNGGATTTATGGGAACAGTAATTGGTATGATTCAGGCGTTTGACAAAATTGAGGCAGCTGGAGACATGCAACCATCTCTTGTTGCAGGAGGTATTAAAGTTGCACTTTTGACTACNGTTTTTGGTCTTATTGTTGCAATAATTCTTCAGGTTTTTTACAACTATATAATAGCCAAAATAGATAGTATTGTAAATGATATGGAAGATGCATCNATAACTCTNATCGATATTCTTGTTGCCCAAAAAAAATAAAATTTTAGATTCATGAAAATNCAAAACATAATCAAAATTATCAGTGCAATTATTGGATTATTGGCTGTTTTTTTCCTAATGAGGATAATATTTACNGGTGATGAAAGTATTAAAATGGCAGCTNCAATGGGTGAGTATGGTTCTGTTTCTCCCTTAGTTGAATTGGCAAGAGTTGTACTATTTCTTACCATTTGTGTAACACTAATTTTCTCCTTAAGAGGTCTGTTATCAGATTTCAAAAAATTAAAGAAAGCAGGAATTTCTATTGGATTTTTTTTAGTTGTTATAATGATTTCTTACTTTTTATCAGATGGTATTGAGACACCAATGAAAGATGGAGAATTACTCTCAGCAAGTGGTTCAAAATGGGTTGAAACCGGTATAAGAGTTTTTTATTTATTAGCNAGTATTGCTGTTGGCCTNATGGTTTACTCTGGTTTTATTAAAATATTAAAAAAATAACTAAACTATGGCCAAAAGATCAGCGCCTGAAGTAAATGCCGGCTCAATGGCAGACATTGCATTTCTGTTATTAATTTTCTTCTTGGTTACTACTACAATTGAGACTGATAGTGGTATAAATAGAAAACTCCCACCAAATGAAGAACTTGAGGATCCACCTATTATTAAACAAAAAAATATATTTACCGTTGTAGTTAATAAGAATAACCAACTTCTAGTTGAGGAAGAGTTGACCGATATAGCAGATTTAAGATCACTCGCTGTTGATTTTCTTGACAATGGTGGAGGAATTGATGAGGAGGCGTGTAATTATTGTCAAGGCTCAAAAGATCCTAAATCTTCTGATAATCCAGAAAAGGCTATAANCTCTTTAAAAAATGATAGAGAAACTTCATACAAAGTTTATATTTCTGTTCAAAATGAATTGGTTGCTGCTTATAACGAACTAAGAGATCGTGAATTTTTAAGAATGTTTCCAAATGAATANATGACTTTTGTTGAAGCAAATAAGAAGTATTCTGATCCAAGAACTTCACCTGAGGAAAAAGAACGTTTGAAACCAATGCTTAGTGAAGTTAAAATAATGTTTCCTCAAAAGCTTTCNGAGGCTGAACCAAGTAAAACTAAATCNTAATTNGTATGTCAAAGTTTAAAAAGAAAAAAGGAGGCGATTTACCTGCGATATCAACAGCATCTCTTCCTGATATTGTATTTATGTTGTTATTCTTTTTTATGGTAGCTACTGTTATGAGAGATAGTACTTTAATGGTTAAAAATCAATTACCTGCTGCTGACCAAGTACAAAAATTAGACAAAAAAGATCGTGTAATGTATATATATGCTGGTGAACCTTCCAGCCGGTACACTGATAAATATGGTTCACAACCAAGGATACAATTAAACGATAAGTTTGCTTCGGTATCAGAGGTTGCTGCATTTGTCCTAGCAGAGCGCGCATCCAAACGTCAAGAACTTCAAAATGTTTTGACAACGGCTCTTAAAGTTGATGGTGATACTAAAATGGGCTTGATAAGCGATATTAAACAGGAGCTTAGAAAGGTTAATGCCCTAAAGATTAACTATACTACCCGTATTGGGGGTTACTCCCAAAATATCGATTAAGTTTTTTAATAATTTNAGAAAAGTGCCTTTTAGGCACTTTTTTTATACTGTTATTTTTGAAAATATTTTAANTAAATNATCATATGAAATTAAGGNTTTTTCTTTTGACAATTATTTTCTNACTCGCAGACTTAATTCAGGCACAGAATGATTCTTATTCATTANAATACCGTGAAGATCAATTTTATNTTAGTTTCTCAATGATTTTTCANAAGGAGTCAATAGATAATTTCAAGCAAAATGGTTTTTCTAACAATTTCCAAATAGGATTTTTAAGAGATGTTCCTTTGAATAAAAAAGGAGGCATGGCTATAGCTTTGGGTTTGGGCTATGGTTTTGATAAGATCTTCTCTAATCTAAATTTAGATAATGATGAGCGAGGAAAACTTAGTTTTTCAATATTGAATAATAATCAGAATATTCAAAAAGTTTCTAGCCTTATTTTTCCATTTGAATTTCGTTTACGGACATCTACATTAAATAAGACTGATTTTTGGAGACTATATGGAGGGCTAAAATATAAGATTAATTTAAACGCTCAATTCAAAAGTTTTACAGGCGGAAACTTTAAAGATAACTTTATCAGGAATCGAAATAAAGCTGTGTATCTTTCACTTGGTTACAACACTTGGAATATATTAGTTGAATTTGATTTAGATAGTATTTATGACCAAAATATATTCATGAAAAATCACTTTAATACTGAAATTAGATTGATAAAAATTGGCTTAATTTTTTATATACTATAGCTATATAGATTTGCGTAATCTTGCTACAGGAATATCAAGTTGTTCTCTGTATTTCGCTACTGTTCTTCGGGCAATATTATACCCTTTTTCTTTAAGTAATATTGAGATTATTTGATCAGTTAATGGTTTTTTCTTATTCTCATTAATAATTAAATCCTTTAAAAATTTTTTTATTTCAATGGTTGAAACATCCTCACCATCATCATTTTTAATTCCCTCTGAAAAAAAACTTTTCAATAATTTTACTCCATATGGAGTATCAATATATTTACTATTTGCTACTCTTGAAACAGTAGAAATATCCATTTCAATTTTATCCGCAATATCCTTAAGAATCATAGGTTTTAACTTTTCCTCATCCCCTGAGAGGAAATAACTTTTTTGATATTCCACAATCGCATTTATGGTCAAAAATAAAGTTTGATGGCGCTGCTCAATAGCATCTATGAACCATTTTGCTGCATCTAATTTTTGCTTGATAAATAATACTGCCTCTTGCATTGACTTATTTTTTTCTGGTGCATTAGCATAACCTGAGAGCATTTCCTTATAACTATTTGAAACTCTTAGATCAGGAGTATTTCTTCTATTTAATGTTACATTAAGGGATCCGTTTTCAATGGTGAGAATAAAGTCCGGAACAATATGATTATTTTGACCACCCTCTGAAAGAGCACCTCCAGGCTTTGGATTTAATTTAGAAATCTCATCAAATACAGCTCTAAGCTCATCTTCATTAATATTAAATCGGTCTTGAAGTTTTTTGTAATGTTTCCTTGAAAACTCATCAAATGCAGTATCAATTATTTTTTTGGATAAGCTGATTAAAGGTTTATCTGTTTCTTTTCTTGACAATTGAATTGATAGGCACTCTTTAAGTGACCTCGCACCCACTCCTGGAGGGTCTAATGACTGAATTTTATCTAATACAGTTTTTAATTGATATTCATCAACAACTGTATTTTGTGTAAAGGCCAGATCATCGATAAGATCCACTAACGTCCTTCTTAGATAACCACTATTATCAATACTTCCAATCAAAAATTCAGCTATGGGTCTCTCAAAGTCATTTAAAATTAAACTCTGCAATTGGGCTTCTAAATATTGGTGAAAGCTTACACCTCCAGATAAAGGAATCATTTTTTCCTTTTCATCATTAGATTGATTATTTGCTTGAGCTCTATAACTAGGAGTTTCATCATCACTTAGATAAGCATCGATATTTATATCTTCAGTATTTATATTTTGATCCTTTTGATAATCATCAAATTGGTCAGATGAGATTTCATCATTTTCATTTTCCATTCCTTTTTCTAAGGCAGGATTTTCCCCAATCTCTGATTGAATACGTTGTTCAAGATCTAATGTAGACATCTGAATTAGCTTCATCAGCTGAATCTGCTGAGGAGATAGTTTTTGGGAAAGTTTTAATTGAAGCTGTTGTTTTAGCATATAAACAAATACTTAAATAAAGATAAAAAAGTTAATTCAGCAAATTTGATTAAAATGAGGCATTTTGTGGAGTTCTAGGAAAAGGAATTACATCTCTAATATTACTCATACCTGTAGCGAATTGAACAAGACGTTCAAAACCAAGGCCAAATCCACTGTGAGGGGTACTACCGAACCTTCTTAAGTCAAGATACCACCAAAGTTCATCTCTATCAATTCCCATTTTTTCAATTCTTTTCTCAAGAACTTCCAATCTTTCCTCTCTCTGGGAGCCTCCTACAATCTCACCAATATCTGGAAATAAAATATCCATTGCACTTACAGTCTTTTTATCTTCATTTATTCTCATGTAAAAAGCTTTTATTTCAGCTGGGTAGTCAAATAAAATAACGGGAGTTTTAAAATATTTTTCTACCAGAAACCTTTCATGCTCACTTTGAAGATCTGTTCCCCACTCTTTAATAATATATTTAAACTTACCCTTCCTATTAGGTTTGGATTTTTTTAAAATTTCAATTGCCTCAGTGTAGGAAACCCTTTTGAAATTATTGTCAACTACAAATTTTATTTTCTCAATTAATCCCATTTCACTTCTTTCATTTTTTGGTTTTGAGTTTTCTTCATTTACAAAACGTTGATCCAAAAAAATCAAATCTTTTTCACATCTTTCTAAAATATAACTTAACGTATATTTAATAAATTCTTCCGCAACATTCATGTTATCATCTAAATCACAAAAAGCCATTTCTGGCTCAACCATCCAAAATTCAGCTAAATGTCTCGCAGTATTAGAGTTTTCAGCTCGAAAAGTTGGGCCAAAGGTATATACTTTTCCCAGCCCTTGAGCATAAGTTTCGGCTTCAAGCTGTCCTGATACAGTTAAACTAGTCTCCTTTCCAAAAAAATCATTTTTAAAATCTACATTTCCTTCATCATTCAATTCAGGATTTTTAGGATTTAGAACAGTTACTCTAAACATCTCACCGGCTCCCTCAGCATCATTTCCTGTTATAATTGGGGTGTGGATATAACAAAAGCCCTTTTCTTGAAAAAATTGGTGTATTGCAAATGAAAGCATAGAGCGAATTCTCATCACTGAACTAAATGTGGCAGTTCTGACGCGCAAGTGAGCCTTTTCTCTCAAAAATTCAAAACTGTGTTTTTTTGGCTGTATTGGATATTTTTCAGGATTTGCTTCACCTAGAATGATTATAGACTTAACCAATAATTCTACAGATTGACCTTTTCCCAGACTTTTAATTAACTCACCTTCAATTTCTAGAGCGGCTCCAGTATTTATTTTTTTGAGTAGAGACTCATCTGTTTGTTCAAAATTTACTATGCACTGAAGGTTTTCTATTGTAGAGCCATCGTTTAGAGCAATAAACCGGTTTCCTCTAAAAGTTCTTACCCAGCCTTTAACTGTCAAATTTTTGTATTTATTAGGCTTAGAAAGTATGTCAACTAATCGGTAGCTTTTCATTGCATTTTTTTTCGCCATAAAGATAGGTTATTTATAAAATTGGTTTAAGCTTTTTTATTATCCTCATTGGAGATGATATTTATTTTAGGTTCTTTCAACACCTTTTCATTGCTTACTAAATTCTCAAGAGAAATAAGTAATGAAGGAAGTAGAATAAGATTAGCAAGCATTGCAAACAATAGTGTAACTGATACTAAACCGCCAAGCGCTACAGTTCCACCAAAATTGGAAGACATAAAAACTGCAAATCCAAAAAATAGAACAATGGAGGTGTAAAACATACTAATTGCGGTCTCCCTAAGTGAACTGAAAACTGCAGGCTTTATTTTCCAATTATTTGCCAATAATTCTTGACGATATTTAGCCAGAAAGTGAATCGTATCATCAACAGAAATTCCAAAAGCTATACTGAAAACTAAAATAGTTGATGGTTTAAGGGGGATACCAGTGAAACCCATCACTCCAGCAGTAATAATTAATGGAAGTAAATTAGGAATCAATGAAATTAGGATCATCTTAAATGACCTAAACATGTAAGCCATAAACAATGCAATTAAAAGTATAGCAAGGGATAATGAGAAGATTAAGTTTCGAATTAGATAATGGGTACCTTTTAAATAAAGTAATGCTTTACCAGTTAGTTTTACATTATAATTATTAGAGGGAAAAATCTTATTAATTTCTTTTAATAGGTCAACTTCAATTTCCTCAATTCTTTCAGTTTTGATATCCTTCATAAAGGTTGTAACCCTTGTAAATTGAGCAGTACTGTCAACGTAATTTTTCATTAAGCTTTTCGATTCATTAGCATTTTTCAAGTAATGTAATATGAAACTATTTTCTTGGGCGGTGGGAAGTTTATAATAATTTGGATTTCCATTGTAATAGGCTTGCTTAATGAACTTAATTCCTTTAACAGTAGATATTGGCGTGGAAAGTTCAGGAACCTTATTTATAAAAGCTTCCAATTTGTCAATCCTTTTTAGTGTAGACAAACGATTGGTACCTCCCTTACGCTTTGTGTCAATTATAATTTCAATTGGAACTATACCATTAAACTCCTCATCAAAAAATAAAATATCCTTAAAAAAATTAGATTTTTTCGGCATATCTTCAATTATACTTCCTGATATATTAATTTGATAAATTCCAGTTATTCCAAAGATTAGACTGATTATAGAGATAATAAAAACATTAATTCTTTTGTATCTCACTTTATCTTCCATCCATTTTATAAACTTGTTGATAAAACTATTATTTAAGTGTTTTAGATGCTTCTTACTTGGAAGATTCATAAAACTATAAATAATTGGAATTATTAGTAATGATAGAAGAAAGATAGCTATAATGTTAATTGAGGCTACAGTTCCAAATTCTTTTAAAATTTTACTATCAGTAAGTATAAACGTAGCAAATCCTGATGCAGTCGTTAGATTAGTCATTAATGTAGCATTGCCAATTTTTATGATAACTTGTCTAAGTGACTTTGTTTTGTTACCATGTTTTGCTACCTCTTGTTGGTATTTATTGATTAAAAAAATACAGTTTGGTATACCAATTACGATGATAAGAGGAGGAATTAAGGCCGTTAGTATAGTAATTTCATAACCTAACCATCCCAAAACCCCAAATGCCCACATAACACCAATTATTACAACAAACATTGATATAAATGTGGCACGATAAGACCTAAAGAAAAGAAAAAATATAAAAGTTGTGAGTAGCATGGCTGAAAAAACAAAAACTCCTATTTCATCGATAATATTTTGAGCATTAAGTGTTCTGATGTATGGCATTCCAGAAACCCTAACATCTAATCCAGTCTCTTCCTCAAATGATTTAATCAATGGGAGAAAAGTCTGAAAAATAAATTCTTTCCTTTGGACTGTATTAACAATATTTTTATCCATATATATTGCAGTTCTTATTGATTTTCCATCAGAACTGTATAATATATTATAATAAAAAGGGAGTTTTAGAAGTAATTTTTGCTTGAAGGTTTCTAAGGTATTATTATTCATATTGTCATCCCCTAGTGCATTTTGAAGAATAAATTTTTTTTCTTTTTCATCTTTAATTAACTCCTTAACGTTATTAACTGATAAAATGAAATCTATCTCGGAGAAACTATTGATTTTTTCATTTAATCTTTTCCATTTATAAAAGATTTTTTCAGTAAAAAAATCGGGGTTTTTAATTGCTATCACAATAAGGTTTCCCTCCTCTCCAAACTTGTTAATAAAAGCTTCATATTCTATATTTTCAGAATGAGTATCTGGAAGAAGGTTTGCTTCTGTAAAGGTAAATCGCATGTATTGCCACTTAGAAGCAAAGAAAAGAGTAGCCATAAAAATGGCTATTAGTATCAGTATACGATTTCTTAAAATTAAGTTAGCTAAAGTTTCCCAAAATCCCCTTTTTGTATTTTCAACCATAATTTGGGCACCCAATAATCTAAAATACTAAACTGTTAAAATGTCTTTTTCTTTGGATGCAAAAATACTATCAACTTTTTTAATATAGTTATCGGTTAATTCTTGAATATCAATTTCAGCATTTTTTTGAATATCCTCGGAGCAATTGGATTTTTTAATATCATTATTTGCATCTTTTCTAGCGTTTCTAATACTCACTTTAGCGTTTTCAGTCTCCGCTTTCGCTAATTTTACCAGCTCTATTCTTCTTTCTTCAGTTAAAGGCGGAACATTAATAATAACTGATTCACCATTATTCATGGGATTAAAACCTAAATTTGCATTTAAAATTCCTTTTTCAATTTCAGGAAGTATAGATTTTTCCCAAGGCTGAATTGTGATAGTTCTCCCATCCGGGGTATTTATATTAGACAGTTGACTTAAAGGAGTAGGTGTACCATAGTACTCAACCATAACATTTTTTAGCATTACGGGGTTAGCTTTTCCAGCTCTAATATTAATCAACTCTCTCTCTAGG
>NZOY01000005.1 GCA_002695445.1 Flavobacteriaceae bacterium | reverse complement strand
CCAAACAATTAAAATCTTATGGCAAAAATTTTTTTTAAATCTTTATTTGCATTTTTTTTTGGCTTAAACTCAGCGATTGTTTCTTCTCAAGAAAATGATTTTAAAGTAATTAAAAATAGGATCTATCAAGTTTTAATTTCAAATGATTCTAATCTTTCTTTCCCTTATACTTTCANTACTGATGAAGAATTAGAAAAAACATTAAATGAATTTGATGGAGAAAAGTGGCCTTNTATTGAGTATAAAGACGTGTCACGGGAAAATTTCGACAACAGAATTCACACTCGTAATTTAGTAATTCTTGCAAGTAGTTATAAAAATGTGAAATCAAAATATTTTAAGAATTCAANGGTTAAAAGAACTATTATTANTGNATTAAAATTCTGGTGTGAAAATGATTTTATTGGAGAGAATTGGTGGAATAATCAAATTGGCACACCAAATGATCTTGTTCACTTAATGCTGATAATAGGGGATGAATTACCAAATTANNTNATATCAAAATCCCAAAAAATAATTAGCAGAGCTAATATCTCTAGTGGCGGTTCAAGACCTGGTGGAGATAGAATAAAAGTTTGTTCTATTGCCGCCAAAAATCAACTTTTTTTAAACGATATTAATCAGTTNAATCATATAATGAAAATTATAGAATCAGAGATAAAATTTGTCAGCTGGATTGGAAAGGATTTTGGGTATACATTTACAAATTCAAATGCAGGTGGTTTGGGTAGTTTTAAAAANNNAAATGGTAGGGGACTCCAATATGGAAATAGTTTTCACCACAGAACNGATGGAGTAAATAATACNCTATCATATGGGTATGGTTATGCAAAAGNATTTATTGAGTGGGCTCATTTAAATCGNGGAACTAAATTTTCCTTTTCCAATGATAAAATTAAAATGTTGATAGATTATTTTCTCGATGGAATAGCAAAAACCTCTGTTTTTGGAAAATATCCAGATTTTGGAGCAAAAAATAGAAGTATTTCAAGNAAAGGTTCACTAAATCCTTTTAATGGAAGTGATTCAAAAAAATTGATTGAGATATCTGATTATAGAAAAAAAGAATTAAATGAAATATTTAATCTTCGAACCGAGAAAAGGGATAAAACTTCTATATCACATGCNACATTCTACTGGAGTACTGAGCATTTCGCTTTTCAAAGGCCAGATTTTTATACCTCTGTAAGAATGTATTCAACCAGAAACATGAATATGGAATCACCATATAATAGTGAGGGCTTTTTAAACCATCACAGAGGTGATGGGACAAATTACNTNTATACTAGGGGGAATGAGTATTACGATATTTCACCTGTGTATGATTATATGAGAATACCTGGCGCTACAATTGTTCAGAAAGATTCCTTACANCTATACAACATAAAAAATGAACTAAAAAAAATTGGTTTAAAGGATTATGTTGGAGCAGTTACGGATGGATATTATGGTGCTGTAGGATATGATTTTCAGAGTTCCCATGACCCATTGGTTGCAAGAAAATCATGGTTTTTCTTCGATAACGAATATGTTTGTCTAGGCGCCGGAATTTCTACCAAGATGAATAATGAGGTTAATACTACTTTAAACCAGACCTTATTAAACGGCCAAGTGCTAATTTCATCAAATGGAAAAAATAAAATTATAGAAAGAGGAGAGCANGAGTATAAAAACTTAGATTGGATTTATCACGATAATGTGGCTTACTTATTTCCTAAACCTCAAACTGTTTCAGTGAAAAATAATTTTGCCTCTGGCTCTTGGTGGAGAATAAACAATCAAGGNGATTCCTCAAAAGATAAAGTTGAANTGGGGGTTTTTAAGTCTTGGATAAACCATGGAGTGTCTCCAAGCAATGCATCCTACCAGTATATTGTTAAACCAAACGTAAGTCCAGAAAAAATAAATATAACTACAACACTTAAAAATATTGAAATACTTTCCAATACTCCATATCTCCAGGCAGTGAAAAACAATCATTTAGATATTNTTCAGATTGTTTTTTACAAAGGAGGTGAGCTGCAAATATCTGATGAATTGATTTTAAAATCTAGTACACCTGGCATAGTCATGTTAAAGCTTAAAGGAAATAAAATAAGTGAAATCTCTGTTTCTGACCCTAACCGTGAACTTTTGCAGATGAATTTTANNGTAAACCAAAAAATTGAGGCTTTATCGAATGGTTTTNGTTCGAANTGGCTTGAGGATTATCAGTTTAGTCAGTTGATTATTGACCTACCTTCAGGGAATTTTTNAGGTAGTAGTAAAACAATTAAACTATAAATGAAAAAAATCCACTTACTTGCATTACTGTTTCTTGTNTTTTTAATTGGATGCAAAAAAGATAAGATTCCACCCAATGTAATTCTTATTATCACTGATGATCAAGGTTATGGTGATTTANGTTTTAACGGAAATCCAAACATAATAACACCAGCTTTGGATAATTTTGCTGCTGAGAGTGTTAGATTTAATAATTTTTATGTTTCTCCTGTTTGTGCTCCTACAAGATCTAGTTTGATGACCGGAAGGTATTCATTAAGAACTGGAGTTAGAGACACATACAATGGCGGAGCAATAATGGCATCTTCTGAGGTTACTTTAGCCGAAATGCTAAAACAAGCGAATTTCACTACTGGAATCTTTGGTAAATGGCATTTGGGAGACAATTATCCTTCAAGACCCTCGGACCAGGGATTTGACGAGTCATTAATTCATCTAGCAGGTGGTATGGGACAGGTTGGTGATTTTACAAATTATTTCAAAAAAGATACGAGTTATTTCGATCCAATTTTATGGCATAATAATGAGCAAAAACCCTACAAGGGTTATTGTTCAGATATCTTTACAGAAAACGCAATTGAATTTATTGAGAAAAATAAAAACAATCCCTTTTTCTGTTACCTTTCTTTNAATGCACCTCACAACCCGCTNCAGGTTCCTGATGAATACTATCAGGCTTATAAGACCTTAGATCCAACTGATGGTATTGACCCTNAATTAATTCCTAATGAAAAAATTAGCGAAAAAACAAAAGATAACACACGNAAGGTATATGCNATGGTTACTAACATTGATGATAACCTAAAAAAGCTTTTTAATAAGGTNGATGAATTGGGNATAAAGGACAACACTATAGTAATTTTTATGACTGACAATGGACCNCAGCATGCAAGGTATNTAGCNGGNATGAAAGGTAGAAAGAGTAGTGTTTACAATGGTGGAATAAGGGTGCCATTTTTTNTGAGATTTCCCGCTATGTTTAGTGGTAACCAAGAAGTCAATCAATTTACTGCTCATATTGACCTATTACCTACCCTTTCTAAGTTATGTAATGTTGAAATGCCTAGAGATAGAAAAATAGATGGAAGAAGTTTTATACCTTCCATCAATAGTGAGAAACTGCCAGAGAGAAGTTTTTTTTCATATTGGACTAGAAAATATCCTGAATTATTTAACAATATTGCTTTGCAGCGAGGTCAATTTAAGTTGATTGGGAAGACTGATTACAATTCTCCAATTGAAAATTTTGAGTTATATGATACCTATAATGACCCCTTTGAAAAAAATAATCTTGTAACTCAAAAAAAATCCATTGCTCTTTCTCTCAAGAAGGAAATGCACCAAACCTTTTTGGAACTAGTTAATTCAGAAAACTTAAAAAATCCTCCAAGAATTATGTTAGGAAGTGATTTTGAAAATCCAGTTTATCTTAATAGAAATGACGCTGGAGGTCAAAGAGCTGTATGGAACCAGGAGCAGGCTTATTCCTTCTGGAAAGTAGATATTAATAAAGAAGGCTTATATGATCTAAAATTTAAGTTTTTAAAACCACTGCCAGCTAATGGTAATATGTATTTAGAAATAGGCCAAAGCATACAGCAAAAATTTAATTCTAAAGATAATCTTGATCTGATAGAAATGAAATCTGTTTATCTTCCAAAGGGTTTCAATGATTTTACACCTTTTTATATGTTTCAAAAGGGAAATTATTTTCCCCTATATGTTGAAGTTACTGCCAAATAGAGTTTAAGGAGCTTACTCTAAATAAGTTAAATATTACCTTTTCATTACCGATTAATTTGATGGTTTTGTTGGAATGATCTGAAATAGCATAATTTGTTGAGACACTATAGCCCTCGTCAATAAAAATTTCAATAGAAGTACGATCTAGTAAAACTCTAAAGCTTTTCACACTTCTATTAAGAGAGGGTAACTCAGTATTTTCAAAATAAAATTTTCCTTTTTGATATGATAAAATTTGCCCCCTAATATTAATTTCAAAATTATTTACTTTTTTTGGATTGAAAGATCCATAAAGGTCAATGAGCTCATATCTATTCTTAGCTAATTTTTTGTTAATGGTTGATAGCTTATTTTTCCTGTATAAATTAGTGTTATAGTATAAACTTTCAATTTCCTTAATCGGCCATCTAAATAATCGAATTCCATCAGGTGTTGTTTTTAATTCCATGGTACATGGGAATGACATTTGTTGATTAAATGGCATATTATTATCGACAAACANACTTTTTTTCCCTGTTCGCATCCATCCAATAATTACAGTTCTTCCATCAGGGCTATTATTAAAGGTTTGAGCTGCGTAGTAATTTTTTCCTAGGTCTCCAAGGTGTTTTGACTTATTAGTAATCATCGATTTACCATCAAAAACTCCTACTTCATAATCAAAACTAGCATCGTATATAAGCCATTTCNTATTTTGAGAGTTTCCATCNACAGATAGTTTAACCAAATCCATGCATTCATAAACCCAATGTCTGTCAAAATCACTAAGGAATTCCCAATTTTTAAGATCATTTGAATAGAAGAAACGAACTTTACCTATGTCTTTTTTGTTTTTTCTATCTGCTTTGCTTACCCATAAAACCATAACCCACTTTTTAGAAGGTTCGTGCCAAAAAACCTTAGGATCTCTCTCCTTTCTTCTACCCTTTCTGTCTGAAAATCCCTGGTTTGGAACTAGCGGTTTACCTTGATCAATTAAATTAAAACTCCGACCACGATCAATGCTATACGCTCCTGATTGATAAAAAGGATCTTCATTTTTTTGAGCGTGGGTAAAATAGGCTACTATAGCCTTTTCTTTTTCAGTATTTTTCCCCAAGCTATTTGTATTATCTACTACAGCAGTCCCTGAAAAAATAGTACCATTTCCGTAGGGCAAAATTGCATGAGGTAATTGTGTCCACTTTATCATGTCCATACTTATTGCATGACCCCAGGTCATATTTCCCCAATTAATACTTTTTGGATTGTGTTGAAAAAACATATGATATTCTCCTTTATAATAAACAAGGCCGTTGGGGTCGTTTATCCAATTTTTTTTCGAACTAAAGTGAAATTGAGGTCTTAAGACTTGATCATATTTTGTTGACGCATAACTTTTGAAAGTTTGAAAACTGTCAATCATTAAATTGGATTGCTCTTGGGCTTGAGTAAACAAAAAAATAAATATTAAACAGTATCTCATGGAATTTGGTTCATTTTAATAATCATTAGCTTAGCAGATCTTTTAATTAGAGGAAGATCAAAACTTATTTTTCCTTCATCATCAGTTTTAAAATTAATAATTTTATTGTGGGTTAGATTTCCAGCTTTTTTTATTTGAGATAAATTAATTGATTTAGAATTTTTCGGACTTCCCATCTCTATCCATTTTTGGTAGGTATTATTGTTTTCTTTGTCTAACATTATTGTTTTAATTTGATAAGAGGTACTTTTTTTTAATCCATTCAGCTCTATCTTAATTTCATCATTTCCTGTTATTTTCTCTGATTCTGATTCCTCATAATTATAAGTTAGTAGTACAATTTCTTTTTCNGATTTCGTAGCGATTAGCCCAAATCTGCTGTCTTTTTTTGCTTTTATGACCTTAATACGATTTTCTTTTAAAAGAGCCATCATTTCGAAACCAGTTTGAATAGGTTTTGGAACATTTCCTGCAGTAAGCAGCTCTCTTTTCCCAACAAAAAATTNATCCTCATCTGCTTCCCANGAGAACCCCCAATAAAGTAGTAATGAAGTTGGGAATTTGTAATTATCTTCAATTTCATATAGCGAGTTAACTAACTTGAAAAGAAATAGTGGTGAACTAATTGAGTTCCTGTAGATTAGATCGGGATAATCCTTAACTGTTCGAAAATAATTCGAAGAAAGTCCCCATTCGTTTATATGAAATGCTGTCCCTTTGAGAGAAGGAAATAATTTTAGTAATCTTTGTAACCACAANACAGAAAGTGTAAAACGCTGAACCTGAGGTTGAATNTGNGGGGNTTTATTTAACCATTTTCCTGAAAGTCCATATATGTGATAGGAAATAAAATCAATTTGTGTTCCTTTTTTACCTGTTACATAATTAATTCCATTAGTTACATGATTGAGGAATGACTTTAAAAAATATTCATGGTAACATGCAGGCCCACCAACGCGAAGCTCTGAGTCGACAGATTTAACAGCATCTACAAATACATCATACATTTTGTAAAAAATTTCTAATTGGTCATTAGGCCACCCATCCGGTTCATTCCAAACCTCAAAAAACCAACTACGGACTTCTTCTATTCCAAATTGATCAATAAAATTTTGGGTTATGGCTTTCATAAGGTCTGACCATTTTTTCCAATCATTCGGTCCAGTATTTATTATTGTCATACCCTCGTCATTTCCCCTAGAAGATTCACCTCCATTATTAGTCAACAATTCTGGTAAGTAATCATATTCTACTATAGGTTTTATTCCGTTTTCTATGTATGATTGAAAAACCTTGTTAACGTTTGAAAAATCATAAATGGGGTTCCCATATTGGTCTTCACTGTAGACATTTTGCCCTCTAATCACCCCATGTTTTAAATCTTTATTAAAGGTATGGTGTGATCTTAGATAACGGTGAGATCCTTTTTCACCCATTCTCTTGAGTAAAAACTGGCCTGCAGGCTTTAAACTATGATAGAATAAATGATCTGACCCTGCAGCTTTCCAAAATTCTGTATTTTTTCCAATTACTTGATCCACCTTAACAATAAAACTATTGTCCTGAGCAAAAATCAATGAAGAAATTATAAGGGTTATTAAAGTAATTTGCTTATTCATTTTATTGATCTAATTTAAAAATGTAAACCTGTCTAGTTCCATCATGTGTTGAATTAAAACCAATAATTTTACTCGAGGGGCTCCAACGACAATGTATATCACATCGCCAATCTTTTTTGTAATTAATATTATTTTGAAATCGACCAAGTGAAATTACCGCTTCGCTATTCATGTCCATTAGAAATATTTTTTGTTCGTTCATTTCATTTTTTGGATAGGTATCAGTTACCATCCATTTCCCATCTGGTGAAAATGTACCATGTCCATCATAGTCTAGTAGTCCTTTTCCTAAACGATAATAGTTTTTTTTATCAACATCAAATATGATGTGCCCGTACATCTTCTTATTATACTTGGCACTAACCATAAGTTCGTTATCGTTTAACCAATCAAAATGTGATCCCCCCCAACCTTCTGGAAAGCATTTTTTTAAATTGGTTCCGTCTCTATTAACTGTAAAAGCAGTAGTATTGATACCAATAGGTTTTGCTCTTGATAACCAAAATACTTTTGAACCCTTTTTGCTAAATAAAGTGTGGTTAAAGTAAGCAATCCTGTTTTCAGAAATTTCAGGTACATATTTTTTTATATCATAAAGAGAAACAATCAATTTAGCTTCACCAGTTTCTAGGTTAACTAAAAATAAACCGTCATCTTTAGGATAAACTTGATTCTTTTTTGATTCTTGACCATTCCCCCCATACCCATAGGAACCCCTTGTGAGTCTTAAACGTGCGAAATTTATGCTGAGCGCTTCTTTACCATTTGGAGAAACAGCACTAATAGGATAGTTAATTACCTTCTTTTCTTTTTTTGTATGTACATTTAAAATGACTGAAACAAATTTACCCTCCCTTAAATCATTATAAATTATTAAAGAGTCAGGATTTGTATATAGCCAGTGTGCCATGCAACCTTGCTGAAAATTCCATGCATGTGTTTTTGTAATTGGAATAAATTCTTTATTTCTTAGATGAACTAAGCCTAGAGTAGCTGGCTCATTTTCATTTGGTAAATGGTTCTTTATTTTTGTTCTCAATACAGTTGCGTATTGTTCATTGGCACTAAATGAGTTAATACCATAATAACTGGCAAAAAAGTGTTCATAAGCTTGGTCAGTTAATTGAAAAGGTCCAGTAATAGAGGGAAATTTCACTAAATTATTTTCTGTTTTTTTATCAGTATTTTGACCATGCGCTTTAATTGAAAATGTCAGTAATAGTATAATTGCGTGAATTTTTAGGATTTCCATATGTACTCTTATAAATTTTCAAGAATCGATTTTACTACAACTTTAGCGAGCTCTTTGCTTCCATATTCCGAAAAGTGAACATTGTTCGGACGTTGTAATTCATTCATTCTAGGAAGGACAAAACTGTGAAGGTCATTTATTTTGACCTTGTGTTTTTTCATNACACCCAAGGCAATTTGATTATAAGTTTTATGCATACCAGGCTTTCTAGCCGGTTTTAGCTTACTGTTTGGATATGGTGTTGTAGTTGCAAAAATCAATTTTGCCCCAGTTTTTTTTAAGATTTCAACAATTTTTTCAAGGTTGTCTTCATATTGTTCAGGTGAAGCCTGGTGTGGATCATTAAAACTATTACTGTTTTTCCCGTTTATTGGATTTACGTGTTTAATATCGTGGAGCCCAAAGTTGAAATGAATTAAGTCCCAGTTTGTTTCTCCAATCCAATTATAAATATGTTTTAGTGCTTTACTAGTGCCACCGCAGTTTTCAAACCCACCATTTGGTAGCATTGGTCGTCTAATATCGGCTTTGCCAACAAGTAACTTTTTAATAAATGGAAAATATCCGATAGAAATTGAATCACCGAGAATTAATATCTTGGGTAACCTTTTTTCTTCATTTAATGATTTAAAGGAAGGGTAAATTATACCCAAGAGACAAATTAAAATAAATCTTAAGAAACTATTCCTATTGATCATATGATGTTTTAAAGGTTTAAAGTATCAATTATGAATCAATAAAAAAAATCCTCGTTAGTTGGATTAATTTATCAGACTTTTTAAAAAGTTTTTTACAGCTGTTGGATTTTCAATAAAATATTTAGCCTGAGTCTTTCTTTTTCCAACTTTCACTGTAGTGGCATGCTTAGGAAGGTCATTAAACATAAATTCATCAGTCACGTCATCACCTATGCAAAGAATAAAATCAAGTTCCTTATCACTAATAATTTCAGAAACAGCTATACCTTTATTAAACCTTCCAAAAGCAACCTCAATTGCCTTATCTCCATCAAGAATGTTCAGATCATCAGATATAAGACTAGTCAATACGGTCTTTAGCTCAACTACTCTTTCAACTGCAAGTTCGGGATCGGTTTTTCTGTAATGCCATACCAAACTATTTNTTTTCTCTTCAATAAAAGTTCCNGGAGTTCGGTCCGTAAAAGTTTCTAACAGCGGTAAAATATCTTTTTGCCATTTTAATTGATTAGACCCTCTACTTGTCCAGCAACCATTTTTTAACTTTATTAAATAGCCGTGCTCTGCTACCANNGCTATNGGTAAATTACCAAAAAATCGATCCAAAAATGTCTGATCTCTTCCACTAACAATTGCCANGTCCGTATTTGGAAGTCCTGACATTTTTTTTACAAGTAATATCAAATCCTCCTCTGGCTGAGCTAACTCTGGGTCATCGTGAAAGTCAACCAAAGTGCCATCATAGTCCAGCAATATCATTCTTCTTTTTGAATNTTTAAATTTTTCAATTAGATTCTTATTAATTTTTTTATTAATTATTTGAGCAGGATATTCCTCCTCAATTAAAGGTTTTGATTTTAGGGCTTTCATAAATTCATTAGCCCATAGCTTTACAGAATACCTACGTAGCCGTTTTTGCATGCTGAGGTTTCTTTTTTTTTGTTCCTCAACAGGCATATTTATTGCAGTTAAAATCGACTCTGCCATTTGATTCAAGTCAAANGGATTTACCATTANAGCTTCATACAACTCTTTTGAAGCTCCAGCCATTTCACTTAATATAAGAACACCGTCACCACTAACCCTAGTGGCNACGAACTNTTTGGCTACTAAATTCATACCGTCTCTAACGGGAGTAATCATTCCAATGTCTGAAGTCATGTAAAGATCTATAAGGTCATCAAAAGCCATTGCTCTNTAATAGTACCAAATTGGAGTCCAATTGACGGTGGCAAACTTTCCATTTACCCTTCCNACAATTTCGTCCGTNTCCTTTTTGAGACGTTTGTAGTCTGACACACTTGAGCGGGAGGGAACAGTTAACATAACCAATCTAACTTTCTCAAGGTATTCGGGATACTTAGTCAAGAAGAGTTCAAAAGCTTTAATCCTATTAATTACTCCCTTGGTATAATCCAAGCGGTCGATAGATAGGATTAGTTTCCCTTTATCGGCTCCCTTTTTATGCAATTCCAGTTGTTTTTTTAAGTCAGATTTTTCAGATTGTTTCATGGCTAAATGAGAAGTGGCAGCAGTATTAAACTTATCATAATCAATACCCATTGGGAAAGTATTAACAACAACTTCTCGATTTCCAAGACTAACACGATTAAAAGAAACTTCTTTTTTTAAAATTCTCTTAACGGAGCTTAAAAAATGACGTTCATAGTCATAAGTATGAAATCCAATAAGATCTGCACCAAGCATACCCTCTAAAAGAGGCTCTCTCCACGGAAAAATTCTAAAAATTTCAAAGGAGGGAAAAGGAATGTGCAGAAAAAACCCAATTGTTACATCTGGCCTTACATCTTTTATCATTTTTGGGCAAAGTAGTAATTGGTAGTCATGAATCCATATTGTGTCGCCTTTTTTAATATTTTGAATTACACTATCAGCGAACTTTTTATTTACCTCAATATATGAGCTCCACTGATCTTCTTTGAAAACTGAGTACTCAATAAAGTAGTGGAATAATGGCCAAAGTGCTTTATTGGATAATCCGAAATAAAAATTTTCAATTTCAATGTCATTTAATGAAACAGGAAAAAACCCCTCTGATCCTAACGATTTTTTTAAAGGCCCCCATGAGTCTTTATCAATTTGTTCCTCGTTTATTCCAGGCCAACCAACCCATAGAGATTCCTGACCCATGTGAACTGAGTTCATTCCTGTGGCCAAACCACCAGATGTAGCGGTAAATTCAAAAGAATTATCTAACTTAGTTATCTGAATCGGAAGCCGATTAGAAACTATAATATTTTTAGCCATAACCCATTTCAAAAAGAATTAATCTTTACAATTTATGGATTTAAACAAGTTGCCCCCCCCAACTGATAACCTTAATTACGGAATTATAGGAAATTGTAAATCTTCTGCCCTTATTANTGAGGATTCTTCAATAGAATGGTGTTGTTTGCCACAATTTGATTCCCCTTCAGTTTTTGGAAAAATTTTGGATCAAAAAAAAGGGGGTTCATTTCAAATTCTATGTGATAACAGCTATAGTATTACTCAAAAATACGTGGATAATACATGTATTTTAATGACAAAATTTGATAATGGTTCAGATGCATTTGAACTTTTAGATTATATGCCTAGATTTCAGAAAGAGAATGGAGTTTATTATGCTCCACCTGAAATTTGTAGGATTTTAAAGCTAGTTAAAGGAAATCCAAAATTAAAAGTTTTATACGACCCTAGATTGGTTTACTCAATTGGCAGAACTAATAATTATGAAAAAAATGATTTTATAGTTAGCGTTGTTAATGAAGAAAGATATGATACTCTCTATTTATACACTGACCTTAACAAAAAAAATATTTTGGAATGTTCCGAAATTTCTCTTGACAGAGATTATTTTTTAACTATCTCTTACAATGAAAAAATTAACCCTCCAAGTCTGGATCATATAAACTTAGAACTTGAGAGAACAAANGTATATTGGTTAAATTGGTGCTTTAAAACACCTACNTACAAGAATTATAACTCCCAAATACTTCGAAGTGCAATGACTTTAAAATTATTAACTTTTGAAAAAACTGGGGCAGTTCTTGCGGCCGCAACAACTTCGCTTCCTGAAACAATTGGAGAAGTAAGGAATTGGGACTATAGATTTTGTTGGATTCGTGATGCTTCAATGGTAATTAAAGTAATTACTAAGTTGGGACATGTAAAAATTGTAAAAAAGTTTATCGATTTTATTTTAGATATTATTCCAGATAAAAATGAAAAACTCCAGATTATGTACGGTATTAATGGAGAAAAAATGTTAACTGAAGAAACACTTGATCACTTATCCGGATACAAAAATTCAAGACCCGTTAGAGTTGGTAATGCTGCATTTATTCAGAAGCAAAATGACATATATGGTATTCTAGTTGACGCCATACACTATCAAATTGAAAAATATATAAATGAAAATGACAAACACGAGGAACTTTGGTCAATTGTAAAAAATATTGTTTGGGTTGTTGATAATAACTGGAAAATGCCTGACAAAGGAATTTGGGAATTTAGACAAGAAGATCAGCATTTCACTTTTTCAAAACTTTTATGCTGGGTGGCTGTTGACAGAGCAATAAAAATTTCTGAATTAATACAAGGTGGCAAATCTGCTAAGAAATGGAAATCTTTGAGGTCTGAAATTTACAATGATATTATTGAAAACGCATGGAGCGACGAAAAACAAGCCTTTACCCAATCTTATGGAGCTGAACATTTAGATGCCTCTGTTTTACTAATGGAACCGTATGGATTTATTGATGCCAAGGATACTAGGTATGTAAAAACTGTAAAAGCTATTGAAAGGGAACTTTCTCACGAGGGACTTTTATTTAGGTATAAAAATGTGGATGATTTTGGAACCCCTAGTTCTTCGTTTACAGTTTGTACCTTTTGGTTTATAAATAGTCTTTATAAAATTGGAGAGAAGGAAAAATCAAAATTGATGTTTGATAAATTACTATCCTACAGTAATCATTTGGGACTTTTCAGTGAAGATATTGACTTTAAGTCGAAACGTCTTTTGGGGAATTTTCCTCAAGCATAT
The DNA here is from genome assembly GCA_002695445.1 of Flavobacteriaceae bacterium. Lineage (GTDB taxonomy): Bacteria > Bacteroidota > Bacteroidia > Flavobacteriales > Flavobacteriaceae > UBA8316. The sequence continues at coordinate 22,750 of NZOY01000005.1, read as the reverse complement.
TCACATTTAGCATTAATCGATACAGCAATGAATTTCAATTAGTAACTTATTTCCTCAGTTTACTTAAAATTTTTATATCAAATATAAATGTTAAATTTATAGACATTTAAAAATTATTTTAGAAGCATCGAAACCAAACAACATTTGAAATGAAACTTAAATCATTAATTTTCTATTTATTATTTTTTCCCTTCATAACTTTTTCATACTCCCAAACACCAACTAATCCCTGGTCTTTAGGAGTTGGAGTTAATGCNATTGGGATAATGAATGAAAGTAATATTGACTCTGAGATGGGGTTTGGATTCCCATACTTAAGTATTTCAAGACATATTAAGGGCGGATTTTCAATTGGTGCTCAATACAATATTGGAGAATCCAAANTCAATAAATTAGCAAAAGATTATGTATCAATTGATGGTTTTTTAAAATATAATCTTTCTGAAAAAAAATTCATACCCTTTTTAATTGGAGGGTATGGGTTATCTAATTTTGAAAATGATCCTGAGGCAGATGGGTATTTTCCGTCCAGGAGTGCTGGAAGGACTATTTTCGGAGGAATTGGTTTTGATATCTTTTTTACCGAAAAAATTTCATTAAAACTTTTATCCACTTATAGGTCTTCTAGCGAAAATGGAACGTTCAATCACATACAAAATGCAGCTGCTTTAACTTTTAATTTTGGAGGACGTGACTCTGATAAAGATGGAATATCTGATAAAAAAGATAAATGCCCAGAAGTCCCCGGTTTAAAAGAATTTGAAGGATGCCCAGATACAGANGGAGANTCCATTCCAGATAATAAAGATAGNTGCCCTGATGATTTTGGTTTAATAGAACTTAATGGATGTCCTGATAGTGATAATGATGGGGTAGTTGATAAGAATGATTTGTGTCCAAATGAAGCAGGTCTAAAGGATCTTAATGGCTGTCCTGATTCAGATGAGGATGGTGTAATTGATGGGGATGATAAATGCCCTGATGAACTCGGTGACCCTCAAAATGAAGGTTGCCCCTGGCCNGACTCTGATGGTGACACTATTACGGATAATATTGATTCATGCCCTGATCAACCAGGTACCACTGAAAATAGTGGTTGTCCTGAGCTTTCTTCTGAGATAGTGACAACTATAAATGAATTATCTACACAAATAAATTTTGCTGCGGGATCCTCTAGAATACAGGGAAAACCTGTTAAAGATGCTCTAATTGAGATTAAAATTCTTTTAGATAATAATCCCAGTGGTAATCTTATAATTGAGGGACATACATCAAGTGACGGTGAAGAAAAAGCGAATCTTATACTTTCTAAAAATAGAGCAGAGGCTGTTCGAGATTATTTGATAAGTATAGGTGTTAACCCAGATAGATTAAAAACGGAAGGATATGGGGAAGACAGNCCTTTGACTGATAACNANACTATNGAGGGAAGACTNACTAACAGAAGGGTTCAATTCAGAGCTGAATTTTAGAGTTTTTTTAAATTATGNATTGCCAATATCGGATTTTTTGCAGAAAACACGTAATTTCCNGCTACCAAAATATTTGCACCAACCTCAATTAATCTTCTAGCATTTATATCAGTTACCCCCCCATCAATTTCAATTAGTGCTGAGGACTTATTTTTATCAATCATTAGTTTTAATTCCTCCACTTTTTTATAAGTACTTTCAATAAAGGTTTGACCTCCAAAACCAGGATTAACACTCATTATGCAAATCAAATCGACATCATTAATGATTGACTTTAGAAGCTTTACAGGTGTGTGAGGATTTAGAGCGACACCAGCCCTCATACCGTGAGATTTGATTGACTGCAAAGTCCTGTGAAGATGATTTGAAGCCTCATAGTGGACAGTTAATATTTCACTGCCTAGAGCTGCAAAAGTCTCAATATATCTCTCTGGTTCAACAATCATAAGATGAACATCTAATGGTTTTTTTGCATGATTTGCAATTGATTTTAAAACAGGCATACCAAACGAAATATTTGGAACGAAAACNCCATCCATGACGTCTATATGAAACCAATCAGCCTCACTATCGTTAATCATTTTACAATCTCTTTCTAGGTTACCAAAGTCTGCCGCAAGAACTGATGGAGCGATTAGTGGTTTCATTTTAATACNTTTTTGAAAAAAAGCAACCCGAAGGTTGCTTAAAAGTTATCCCAAGTAAGTTTTTAAAATTTTACTTCTTGAGGTGTGTTTTAACCTTCTNATGGCTTTTTCTTTAATCTGCCTTACTCTCTCTCTCGTTAAGTCAAAAGTTTCACCTATTTCTTCTANGGTCATCGCATGTTGATTACCAAGACCAAAATAAAGTCTAACAACATCAGCTTCACGTGGTGTAAGGGTTTCGAGGGCTCTTTCTATTTCAGTTCTTAATGATTCATGCAAAAGGGTCTTATCAGGGTTTGGAGATTCACCGCTATTCAATACATCGTAAAGATTTGAATCCTCTCCTTCTACTAGAGGGGCATCCATGGATACGTGTCTTCCAGAATTTTTTAGTGATTCCTTAACATCATTTATAGTCATATCCAATTCTTTGGCAATTTCCTCGGCCGANGGAGACCTTTCATGGGCCTGNTCTANAAAAGCATANGTTTTATTAATTTTATTAATAGACCCAATTTTATTTAGTGGNAGTCGAACNATTCTTGATTGTTCGGCAAGCGCTTGTAAAATCGATTGGCGAATCCACCAAACAGCGTAGGAGATAAACTTAAATCCACGTGTTTCGTCAAATCTTTGAGCGGCTTTGATTAAGCCTAANTTACCCTCATTTATAAGGTCAGGAAGAGTCAGACCTTGGTTTTGATATTGTTTGGCAACNGAAACGACAAAGCGAAGATTTGCTTTAGTTAGTTTTTCCAAAGCAANCTGATCCCCNGCTTTAATTCGTTGAGCTAATTCAACTTCTTCTTCAGCAGTAATTAAATCTACTTTTCCTATTTCTTGGAGATATTTGTCCAGAGAAGCGGTTTCTCTATTAGTTACCTGTTTAGTAATTTTGAGTTGTCTCATTGTTTATTATATCTATAATCTTATACGTAAAAAATTAANTAATGTTTCACCCAAAATTTTTTTTTTGAATTATCTTATTTCTCAATTATTCATTTCTTTCCCGTCAGATTTTTTCGAACGTTCTGGTCTTTGAAGAAGTGCTTTTCTTGACACTTTTGGCTTTCTTGTTTTAGGATCAATACCAAAATATTTTACATCAAAAGTATCACCAATATTTATTTTATCTGTAACCTTTTCAATTCGTTCCCAAGAAACTTCAGAAATATGAAGTAAAATTTCATTGCCAGGAACAAACTCTACGACTGCTCCAAAGTCCAATACTTTAATCACTTTAACATTATATATTTCTCCTACTACAGGTTTAAATGTGATATTATTTATTTTTTCAATTGCAGCATCAATTTTTTCCTGATTAACACCTAGAATTTCAATTATACCAACTTCACCTTCCTCCTCGATAACGATTGTGGTATCGGTATCTTTCTGCATTTCTTGAATTACTTTACCACCTGGACCGATAACTGAACCAATAAACTCGTTAGGTATTGTCATGCTAACCATTTTGGGAGCATGATCTTTAACTGAATCATTTGGCTTTGCAATTGTTTCCGTTATTTTTTCAAGGATGTGCAGCCTACCTTCACGAGCTTGTTTAAGGGCCTTTACCAAAATTTCATAAGACAATCCTTTTATTTTAATATCCATTTGGCAGGCGGTAATTCCATCTACAGTACCTGTAACTTTAAAATCCATATCTCCAAGATGATCTTCATCTCCTAAAATATCACTTAAAATTGCGTATCTATTACCATCACTTATTAATCCCATTGCAATTCCAGATACGGGTTTTTTTATTTGAATCCCAGCATCCATTAATGCCAACGTACCCGAGCAAACTGTTGCCATTGAGGAAGATCCATTTGATTCCAAAACCTCACTCACTACTCTAACAGTATAAGGACAATCTTCTGGAATCATTGATTTTAGTCCTCTTTGAGCCAAATTACCATGACCCACCTCACGTCTTGAAGTTCCTCTTATTGGTCTTGCTTCTCCAGTGCAAAAAGGGGGGAAATTGTAATGTAGGTAAAATCTCTCCTCTCCTTCGTAGGAGGGCATGTCAATTTGATTAGCTTCTCTGGATGTACCCAATGTCACAGTTGCTAATGATTGAGTTTCTCCGCGGGAAAAAATAGATGACCCATGAGTAGATGGTAAATAATCAACTTCACACCATATTGGTCTTATTTCATCTGTTTTCCTTCCATCTAATCGAATACCTTCGCTCAATACAACTTCTCTAACAGCCTCTTTTTGTGCCTTATTAAAATACTTTCCAATTAAGGGGGACAAATCTTCTAATTCCTCATCAGAAAAACCTTCTTTTATTTTTTCTTTAACTTCATTAAATGCAAGACCTCGTTCAGCTTTACTAGTACCTCTTTTGGCAATTTCGTAGCATTTTTCGTAGGCCGCTTTGTGAACGTTTTGCATTAACTCCTCATTTTCTACTTCCTCTTCATATTCTCTGACTTCCTTTTTGCCGACCTCCTCTGCTAGCTTAATTTGTGCTTTGATTTGAACTTTAATAGCATCGTGAGCAAATTTGATAGCATCAATCATTTCTTCCTCACTGCACTCGTCCATTTCTCCTTCAACCATCATTACTGAGTCGGCGGAGGCACCTACCATTATGTCTATATCTGATTTTTCCAATTGAGCCCTACTTGGATTAATTATTAGTTCTCCGTTGACTCGAGCAACTCTAGCTTCCGATACAGCACATTCAAAAGGGAAGTCACTCAATTGAATCGCAGCTGATGCTGCCAAACCAGCAAGTGCATCGGGCATGACATTTTCATCATGCGACATTAGTTGAATCATGACTTGTACCTCATTGTGATAATCTTTAGGAAATAGAGGTCGTAAAACACGGTCAACTAGCCTCATAGTTAATACTTCTCCATCACTTGGACGTGCTTCTCTTTTAAAAAATCCACCAGGATATCTGCCTGCAGCAGCAAATTTTTCTCTGTAGTCTACTGTTAAAGGTAAAAAATCAACTTGTGCAGAATTATAATTGGAGACAACAGTACAAAGTAACATGCAGTTTCCCATTCTAACGACAACCGATCCATGTGCTAATTTTGCTAATTTACCAGTTTCAATGGAAATTTTTCTTCCGTCCTCTAGACGGATTTCTTGGTTAAATATTTTTGGAATCATTTTTTTTTTAGTTGGTTGAAATTTTTCTTGTTGTGTGTCGCAGCAACCAACGAAAAACTAATTTTGAAAATTAAAAATTTTCAGATGAAGATTATTTCCTTAAACCTAGTTCGCTTACAATTAGTCGATATCTCTCAATGTCTTTTGACTTCAGATAATCCAATAATTTTCTACGTTTTCCTACCAGCTTAACTAGTGATCTTTCAGTATTGAAATCTTTACGGTTTTTCTTAAGATGGGAGGTTAGGTGATCAATTCTGAGGGAAAATAATGCAATTTGACCCTCAGTAGAGCCGGTGTCAGCTTCTGACTTTCCATGTTTTTTGAAAATCTTCTTTTTAATTTCTTTGTTTAAATACATGCCAATATTATTTAAATAATTTTTATGTATAATAAATAAAGCTGCAAATATATATGTTATTCTTTTATTTACAACTCAATTCATAAATTATTCCCTTACGGGTTGATTTGAAATTAGGTCAATATATAAGTTGATTTTATTCTTGAGTTGTTTTCTGTGGCAAATAAAATCCAAAAAGCCTTTATCCATTAAAAATTCGCTCCTTTGAAATCCGTCAGGTAAATCTTTTCCAGTTGTATCTTTTACCACTCTTGGCCCAGCAAAAGCAATTAATGCTCCAGGTTCAGCTATGTTGATATCTCCTAACATGGCAAAAGAAGCAGTAGTTCCTCCAGTTGTTGGATCTGTACATAGAGAAATATAAGGGATTTTTGATTCAGCTAATTGAGCTAATTTAGCAGAGGTTTTTGCCATTTGCATTAAGGAATTTGCAGACTCCATCATCCTAGCACCTCCAGATTTAGAGATAATAATAACTGGTAAATGATTTTCTATAGCAAAATCAATCGCTCTGGCAATTTTTTCACCAACAACTGAACCCATCGATCCACCAATAAAATTAAAATCCATGCATGCGATAAGAACGTCTTTACCTTTGGATTTTCCTACAGCAGTTCTAATCGCGTCGTAAAGTCCAGATTTTTTTTGAGCATCTTTTAATCTATCAGAATATTTTTTTGAATCCTTAAATCTTAAAAAATCCTTCGATTTTAATTTAACATCCAACTCTTTAAAATGATTATCATCAAATAGGATTTCAAAATATTCTTTACTTCCAATGTGTACGTGGTAGTCATCCTCTGGTGAAACATAGCAGTTGGAAGCTAATTCCTGTGTTTCTATAATCTTTCCTGTAGGAGTTTTGTACCAAAGTCCTTTAGGGATATCTTTTTTTTCCTCAGTTCGAGTTTGAATACCTTTTTCACTTCTTTTAAACCAACTCATAGGATTAGCTCTTTAATTCAAATATATTAAAAACGCTTAATCAAGCGTATTGATATTGTTCAAATCTTCGAACGCTTTAGTCAATCTATTTATGAATGTCACTTCACCTTCTCTAAGCCATTTTCTTGGATCATAGAACTTTTTATTTGGGGCATCTGATCCTTCTGGATTGCCTATTTGTGTCTTTAGATAATCTATATTGCTAACCATGTAATCTCTTATTCCTTCTGTAAAGGCAAATTGAAGATCGGTATCAATATTCATCTTAATCACGCCATATCTAATGGATTCACTTATCTCCTCAATTGAAGACCCTGAGCCTCCATGAAAAACAAAATCAACGGTATTAGAAGGAAGATTAAATTTTTGTGAAATATATTCTTGTGAATTTTTCAGGATTTTTGGGGTAAGCTTAACATTTCCTGGCTTATATACTCCGTGGACATTTCCAAAAGCTGCCGCTACTGTAAATCTTGAACTAACTTTACTCAATTCCTCAAAGGCATAAGCTACTTCCTCAGGTTGCGTATAAAGCTTGGATATATCTATATCTGAATTATCAACTCCGTCCTCCTCTCCTCCTGTTACCCCAAGCTCAATCTCAAGGGTCATACCCATCTTGTTCATTCTAGTAAGGTATGACTTACAAATTTCAATATTTTCATTCAATGGTTCCTCTGAAAGATCAATCATATGTGAGCTGTAAAGTGGAATCCCATTTTGCTTAAAAAAGGTTTCACCAGCACTTAGTAAACCATCAATCCAAGGTAAAAGCTTTTTGGCACAATGGTCAGTATGAAGTATCACCGTGGCTCCATAATCTTTTGCTAATTCATGTACGTGTTTAGCACCAGAAACTCCACCTGCAATTGCTGCGCGTTCGTTTTCATTAGAAAAACCTTTTCCAGCCATAAACTGAGAGCCACCATTTGAAAATTGAATTATAACTGGACTGTTAAGCTTTGCAGCAGTCTCCATTACGCTATTTATCGAATTGCTCCCTACCACATTTACAGCGGGAATTGCAAATTTTTTTTTCTTAGCAAATTTGAATAGATTTTGAACTTGATCCCCGCTCAGTACGCCTTTCGGAAATTTTATGCTCATTTATATTAATTTTAAATTACAAAAGTATCAAACTTTTTTAGTTTAAAATGGATAATTTATTCCAATGTTAAAAACCGCTTCTTTTATTGAATATTTAGTTTGCCATCTTGATTCCCTTGGCAAGGCCGGATTATAAGTTTTAAATCCTGTATCTAATCTAAGTACAAAAAAATCAAAATCATATCTGATGCCAAAGCCTGTTCCAATTGCAATTTCATTTAAGTCTTCAAATCCCTCAAATCTATAAGCTGAATCACTTATATTGTCTAAAACATTCCAAATATTTCCTGCATCAATAAAAAGAGCACCATTCATTTTACCTATAAAAGGAAAGCGATATTCAAGGTTTAAGGTCAATTTAAAATTTGCTTCATTAAACTCGTTCATATTGTTACTGCTTCCAGGCCCAAGTTTATATGCTCTCCATCCCCTTATATCATTAGAGCCACCTGAAAAATAGGACCGACTAAATGGAATACTATTAGCATTTCCAAAAGGTATAGCAACACCACTAAAAGCCCTGAAGGCAAGTACAGTGTTCTGATATAACTGCCAGTGCTTGATGTAATTAATTTCAGTTTTAATGAACTGTGATGGGGTTACTCCAGCAATTTCATATTGACCATTTATATTTTTCTCAGTTCTTGATGACTTTAAAATTTCATTTAGTAAAGAACCAATCAGACTTAGTTTCCACTGGAATTGGAAAAATGTTTCATCGAGAAGATTTTGTTGGCTGTTATAATAAATTCCAAAGGAGGATCCTAAAATTAAATTATTTGTTGTAAGTCGATCTTGTCTTTCCTTTACCAAATTTATGTCTTGATATGAATTATTTTCTTTAGTTAATGAGGTTTGATTATTTAAAACCTCAGCTATAAAGTTATTTGCGCCTTCAGGAATTATTAAATTTCCATTAGTGTCAAAGTGATTGGGATTAGAATTAAATTGTTTTCCAATTTCATTCAATCTATCGTATGAATTTCTATAAACATTAAAATAATTACTAATATTTTGATTATTAATAAATTCAAGGTCAATTATCTTGAAATTGAGTTTGGCAAGCTTATTAGGTTCCCAATTAAGTTGATAGTTTGCCCCGAAATATTGCTTATCAAGTCCAATATTTTGTTGAAGAGTAGCATTAAAATTTATTGAAGTTGAAGGGTTCATTGTTTTTGGTATTAACTCCTCAAGGTTGACAGGAAAAATAATTCTAGGAAATTTTAGTTGAGTGTCTGCTCCCAATTCATAAAGATTGAATAGTTGACTTTCCAAAGAGGCAATATCACTAGAGGATCCAAGAGTGTTTTTTATACTCACCTCTAACACCTCTGCCCCTCTAAAGATATTTCTTATTTCAAAAGAACTACCTAAAGAAAAACCAAAGTCTTGAATGTTCGAATGAGAAAAATCCAAATCAAAGCCCATCGAGAACCTTTCTTTTGGACTTAAAAAAATATTTGCTTCCAAATCTGTAGTTTTACCTATAGGTTTAAATATTATACTTGGGTACTTAAAATTTCTAAGATTAGAGATATAACGATAAGTCAGTATCCTAGAATAGTCACTGTAAGGTTTATTTTTTTCAATGAAAACCACTTCCTCGAGAGCCTTTGGCTTGTATTTTAATTTTTCTTTATAAAATACCTTGAAATCTTTATAGGTTATACTATCGGTAAAAACAGTGTTCTGGGTCAATTTACTAGCAGAATCTATATATAGATTTATTTCTTTCACTTTGTGAATTTGATATGGAACTTTTTTTAGTGTATCATTTTCTCTTTTTTGAAGGTTTGATATTTCAATTAAAACTGGAATTTTTGTATCGATTCCACTGCTATCAATAGCAGCAGTAAATTGAATATTATTTTGCTGGAAATTATAAACTCCATTGTTTCTAAAATAGTTAATTAGCCTATTTCGTTCTGCCTCGAATGTATTAATATTAAAGGGGTCCCCTTTTTTTATTAACCGATTTTTAAAAGACAAATTGTATAGTGAATCAAGCGCTGGTGAATTTATTTCTTCTCTAATACTTTCAATTGTATATTGATTGTCGGTTTGGATTAAATATTGTACAATTCCTTTTTGATTAGGTAAAAGTCTTTTTTTTACTTCAACATGAGTATTAAAAAAACCTTTATTCTTGTAGTATTGCTTAAACCTTTCAATATTCTTTGCTATTGTAGAGCTATCAATAAATACTGGTGCTTCTCCATTTTTTTTTAGCCATTTATTAAAACTGGACTTGTACCTTTTAATCTCATTAACCTGTTTAGGTGAAAGTATTTTATTTAATAATTTTTTTCGTTTGGATTTTCTTCTTAACCATTCCTCGAAAACTGAATCAGGTTTTTCAGATGCCATTTCATGAAGGTATAGTTTGAATGGAATTCCGAGAATTCTTTTGTTTGGTTTATCAAGTGAAAGAAATCTTATTGGATCATTTATTAATTCCTCATTATTTTTTATAATTATATTTTTTTCAAGTAAGTAATTCTCTCCAGCTATTTCATTAATAGTCTTACATGCTTCAAAAAATATTAGTAAGAGAAACAGAATTGTTAACTTTGAAAGGCTCGTTTTGACCATAAAAGAATATTAACCAAAATTACATTTTTTGGATGTTAAGCAAAAATGAACAAAAAAAAATTCGATTACTGAGTGAAAAAAAGTACCGTTCAAAATTAGGGCTTTTTGTTGCAGAGGGCTTAAAAATTGTCAGAGAATTAGTTGAGGAGGGGTATATTTTTGAATCCATATTTTCATCTAAGCCAATTGGTTTTGCTCCATATAAATTAATTGACAAAGCATCATTAAAAAAAGTTTCATACTTGACTAACCCTGATAGTATTTTGGGTATTTTTAAAATACCTAAGGCATTAAATGACATAGAAATAGATAAATTTTCCCTGGCCCTAGATTCGGTATCTGATCCTGGCAATTTGGGTACGATTATTCGCTTGTCTGATTGGTTTGGCATTAAAAATATTTACTGTAGTCTTAATACTGTTGATTGTTACAACCCAAAAGTAGTTCAGTCCTCTATGGGTTCCATTGCAAGGGTTAATTGCCAATACCTTGATTTGGCAACTTTTCTGTCCAAATATAATTCCACTATATACGGTGCTAACCTTGATGGTTTATCACACTATGATTGTTCATATGACCAAAAAGGAATTTTAGTTTTGGGCAATGAATCACATGGAATAAGCTCTCATGTTAATGATGAAATAGATCAATTTATCACTATTATGTCCAAAGCAGATGAATCAGGTGCAGAGAGTCTTAATGTTGCTTCAGCTTGTGCGATTATGTTGGGTGAGATTTTTAGACCTCAATCTTTATTCAAAAGTTAAATTAATGGCAAAACCTCTACTAAACATTTTGGAAATGTAACCGGTCCATGGACTATTTTCAATATTGTCAGGTATTATTTCATTTTGTAATGAGAAAATGCCTCTTATTGAAGGTGAAAATTTGAAATAAAATAAATAAAAGTCAAAACCAAACCCCAATTCGTAATTAATATTTTGTTTTTCCGTCCGAAATACATTACTAAAGTTGTCATCAGTGTTTTTATGGTTACTAGATAAATTAAAATCAGTTGAGATACCACCTAAAATAAAAGGTCTAAAATTATTTATTCTTTCAGCACTTAGTTTTATAATAAGAGGTAAATGAATATAAGTAGATTTAACTTCTCTAAGCTGATCATCTTTCTTATTAAATTGAGAAAATTCAGGATAAATTAAATCTCTTTTGGAGTAGTATAAACCAGGTTCAATTCTTAAATTAATGAATTTATTAATTCTCAAATCACCAACAAGCCCAACGTTAAAACCAGTATTAGACGCTACTTGAATATCCTTATTGCCATCCCAGTAATAGTCCCGATCATATTGAAATTTAAAATCGTAAGAGTTTATACCTATAAAGTATCCATAGTGAAGAAAACGGTCATCAAAATTAGGAAGATTCATCACTTTCTCTCTTACGGTTGGATATTGAGCAAAAGAAAAATTTAATCCATTTAGAATCAGAAAAAATATCGAGGCTTTTATGTTAATATGGTTTTTTTGCACAGTATATTGAAACCACCCCAAAGGTTTGAGGAAGATTTTTCACATTTATAAACCCATTTTTCATTAAAATATTGTTGAAACTTGAACCAAAAGGAAATTCTGCTGCAGAAGCAGAGAGGTAACGATAGGCAAATTTGTCATGAGAAAATAATGACCCAATTAAAGGCATGATTTTGTGCGAATAAAAATTATAAAATTCTCTGATTGGAAATTTTTGTGGAACTGAAGTTTCCAATACAACTAGATTGCCTCCTCGATGGAGAACCCTATGAGCTTCAGATAGGCCTTTGTCTAAATCTTCAAAATTTCTAACTCCAAAGGCAATTGTCGCAGCATCAAAATAATTATCGGGATAGTTAATATTTTCACTATCACCAAACTCCATTACAATTTTATCACTGAGTTTTCTATTTTTCACCTTTTTAAGACCTATTTCAAGCATTTTATCGGAAATATCAATCCCAACAATTTCATTTGCGTTCGTTTTTACTAAAGCTATTGCCAAATCTCCAGTACCAGTAGCAATGTCTAGTATTTTTTTTGGCTTTTCAGGTGTAAGTATAGAAGCAACTTTTTTTCTCCAAAATATGTCAAGGCGCCATGAAATCATTCTATTTATAAGATCGTAATAAGATGATATACGATCAAACATATTCTTAACTTGAATCTTTTTATTTGTTTTTTTCCATATGTATGGTACAATTTCTTTTTTAGCCATAGTCAAAGATAAAACAAAAGCTATCTAAGTGATTTAAATAAAATAAGAATCCTCCACGAAAGGATTTCGTATATTTGTATTAAGTTTTCGAACTCTAATTATGAAAATAATTATCGTAGGAGCAGGAGAGGTAGGCTTCCACTTAGCCAAGCTTCTTTCTTATGAATCTCTTGACATCACTTTAATTGATATTGATAGAGATCGATTAAACTATGCAGAAGGTCATCTCGATATTAAAACATTAAGAGGAAATGCATCTTCATTAGCATTACTTAAAGAATCTGATGTATCTGAATCCGAATTATTTATTGCGGTAACAGGTTCAGAGTCTGTAAATATAACTGTTAGTATATTAGCCAAGCAGCTGGGGTCAAAAAAAACAATCGCTAGAATTTCTAATACTGAATACATAAATGCAGATGAAAAGATTAGTTTCGTTGATATTGGTGTTGATGAATTAATTTCACCAGAAGACTTAGCTGCATCTGAAATTCTTCAGCTCATAGATCAATCTGCCTTTAGCAATAGTTATGAGTTTGAAGAGGGAGCACTTACTATGATTGGCACAAAATTAGGAGCGAATGTACCATTTGTTGGAAAAACAGTTAAGCAGGCTGCTTCGGTTTTCACCGATGTCCACTTTATGCCCATTGCCATTCAAAGAAAGGGAACCCAATACACAATGATTCCTAGAGGTGATACCTTTTTTGAGGAGGGAGATACTGTTTTTTTTATTACCCTTGAAGAAGGAGTTAAAGAAATACAAAAATTATCAGGGAAAAGTAATAAACCCATCAAAAATGTAATGATTCTTGGAGGTAGTAAAATTGGAATCAATACTGCAAAAGAGCTTTGTGAAAAAAAATTCAGAGTAATTCTACTGGAGCAAAATAAAATTAAAGCAATGGAAATTGATGAGCTTATGCCTGACGCTATGGTTATTCATGGTGACGGAAGAAGCTCTGAGTTATTAGATGAAGAGGCTATTGAGTCAATGGATGCATTTATATCTGTAACAGAAAATTCGGAGACAAATATAATGTCTTGTCTAATGGCAAGTTCGAAAGGTGTTCAAAAAACAATTGCCTTAGTAGAGAATATGGACTATTTTCATTTGTCTCAAGCAATTGGAATAGATACCCTAATAAATAAAAAATTATTGACCGCAAATACGATCTTTCGTTATATAAGGAGGGGAGAGGTTGTAGATATGACAACATTAAATAATCTAAATGCAGAGATTTTAGAGTTTGTTGTGAAACCTGACTCTAAAGTTGCTAATACTAAAATAAAGGATTTGGATTTTCCAAGGCGAGCTACCATTGGTGGTGTTATAAAAGAAAATAAAGGGATTATAGCATTGGGAGATTATCAAATCCTACCTGGAGATCGAGTAGTAGTTTGTTCTTTACCACGAGCAATAAAGCGAGTTGAAGGTTTGTTTTTATAACAATAAAATGTTCAAATTTAATTTAAAGATAATTTTATATGTAATAGGAATTCTTTTGCTATTTAATGGCGGTTTGATGTTGCTTTCAGCCCTAACAAGTTTCCTAATGAAAGATGGTGTTTCTTTTGAGATCGCTTTATCTGCTTTTATTGTTATTGCTATTGGCAGTTTAATGATGATTATTTTTCGAGGTCATAAACCAAATATTCAGAAAAGGGAGGGGTATCTTATTGTTNCGATGGGATGGTTATTGATGGCGATTACTGGAATGATTCCCTTTTTAGTTACGGGTTCAATTAGCTCAGTTTATGATGCTTTTTTTGAGACAATGTCAGGATATACTGCTACTGGTTCTTCAATTTTAAAGGATATTGAGTCCCTACCTGCAGGAATTTTATTTTGGAGAAGTATGATGCATTGGATTGGTGGGATGGGNATAATTGTTTTAGCAATTGCCATTCTTCCNCTATTGGGTATNGGAGGGATGCAATTATTTTCAGCAGAGGCNCCAGGTCCGAGCGGTGACAAATTACATCCTAGAATAACAGATACTGCTAAAAGACTTTGGTTTATTTATGTAGCTTATACCATTGCAGAAACTNTATTATTATATCTTGCTGGGATGTCCCTTTTTGATGCTGTNAATCATTCAATGAGCACAATGGCTTCAGGAGGNTTTTCAACTAAAAANGACAGTTTNGCTCATTGGAATCATTTGCCTTGGGTCCACTATATAATAATCATATTTATGTTTTTGGCGGGTTCAAACTTTGTTTTAAGTTATTTTGCATTTACAGGAAAAATACAGAGGGTTTTCAGAGACAATGAATTCCTAACCTTTGTAAAATTTATTTTTGTTTTTTCAGTAATAGTTTTTTCTNTTTTGGTAACCCAAATAGATTTAAATACAGATTATTTCGACCACCCCCAAGTATATGGTAAAGTTGAAAGTAGNCTAAGACATTCTATCTTTCAGGTATTGGCAATCGTTACAACAACAGGATTTGTAACAGCAGATTATACCTCTTGGAATTCTTTTTTGACAGTCTTCTTTTTTGGTCTGATGTTTTTGGGGGGATCTGCAGGAAGCACCTCAGGAGGGATTAAGGTTGTAAGACATTTATTAATGTTTAAAAGTGGGTTTCTAGAGTTTAAAAAAGCCCTGCATCCAAATGCAATTATTCAGCCACGATTCAATGATAAGGTTGTTAGTCAAGAAATAATTGGAAATATTTTGGCCTTTTTTATTCTTTANATGCTGTCATTTATAATAGGGAGTTTAGTCTTTGGATTAATGGGTTTAGATTTTGTCTCTGCCATTGGTGTAGCAGCATCATCACTTGGAAACGTTGGTCCTGCATTGGGTGATTATGGTCCTTCAGGGAACTTCAGTCAGCTACCNTCAGCAGGAAAGATTTGGTCTTCTTTTCTGATGTTAATTGGAAGATTGGAATTGTTTACAGTTTTGATTTTACTAACTCCATCTTTTTGGAGTAAAAACTAATAACCATATTTATCTTTCCATCTTGATTTTAGGAATTCTCTCATTTNAATTTCTTTACTATTATTTCCGGGTTCATAAATCNTTTGCCCCTTTAGTTTNTCAGGAAGAAATTCCATTTCGATAAAATTATTTTCATTGTTGTGAGCGTATTGGTAATACTTACCATGACCCAACTCTTTCATTAATTTAGTTGGAGAATTACGAAGTTGTAATGGAACGCCTAAGTTACCCGTCACCTTTACCACTTCTTGTGCTTTATTAATGGCCTCATATGAAGCNTTGCTTTTTTCTGAGCAAGCTAAATAAATAGCACATTGGCTTAATGGAATACGTGCCTCTGGGAAACCCAAAATATTTACCGCCTGAAACGTATTATTAGCTAATACTAGTGCATTAGGATTAGCATTTCCAATGTCCTCTGCAGCNAGGATTATCATCCTTCGAGCTATAAATTTTACTTCTTCNCCTCCTTCAATCATTCTAGCAAGCCAATAAACGGATGCGTTGGGGTCACTTCCTCTTATGGATTTAATAAAAGCNGAGATNGTATCATAGTGTAAGTCTCCTTTCTTGTCAAAAATTGCCATATTAGTTTGCACTTTTTGTAAAACNATAGCGTTGTCAATTCGAATAGGCTTAATNGTAGAATTTATAACNAGCTCNAGAGCTGATAAAAGCTTTCGTCCATCACCTCCNGAAATTTGAAGTAAAGCTTCGTCTTCAATAATTTGAACCTTTTTGGATGAGATCTCAGAGTCGTTTTTTAATGCATTTGAAATTAAATCCTTTAACTCTTTTTTATTTAAAGGATTAAGTGTGTAAACATGACATCTTGAAAGCAGGGCATTTATAACTTCAAAACTTGGATTTTCAGTAGTGGCTCCAATAAGTATAATAATTCCTTTCTCTACTGCNCCAAGAAGACAATCTTGTTGGGATTTACTNAAACGGTGAATTTCATCTATGAACAATATAGGATTTTTATTGATTAACAAGCTACCTGTATTTTCTGCTTTTTGCAAGATTTCCCTTATTTCTTTTACACCTGAATTAATTGCTGAAAGTTGATAAAAAGCCCTTTCTTTTTCAGAAGCTAAAAGCTTTGCTAGTGAAGTTTTACCTGTACCAGGAGGACCCCACAAAATCATTGAGTGTAGATTACCGTTCTTTATGATGGGGGTTAGGATTCCATTTGGACCTAAAAGATGGCCCTGACCAATAAATTGTTCAAGGTTTTTAGGGCGCATCCTTTCAGCAAGAGGAATACTCATAATGTTTTAATTTGAGCNAATTGCTGCTGTCTTAGGATTTCAAATAATATGATACCACATGCTACACTTACATTCAATGATGCCATTTTGTCTCCCATTGGTAACTTTACTTTTCCTGTTACCAATTTCATTATTCCAGGCTGTATTCCTCTATCCTCAGAACCCATAATTAATGCAGTAGATCCTTTAAAATTATGTTTGTAGGNANTNTCTGATGCTTTTTCGCTAACTGCCACAATTGAGATGTCGTTTGCTTGTAAAAGATAAATAGCGTCTTTTAAATGATTTACTTTGACCATAGGAACAGAAAAAATTCCTCCTGCAGAAGTTTTTATAGTATCTGAATTAACAGTTGCAGAACCTGTTTGAGGTAATATAATTCCAGCAACATTTGCAGCGGCTGCTGTTCGAAGAATTGCCCCTAAGTTTCGGGTATCTGTTATACCATCTAAGAGAAGGTAAATAACATTTTCTCCCTCATTACGATTAATTAAATCTTCCAACGATTGAAATTTNATNGGAGNAATTCTNGCNACAGCNCCCTGNTGATTTTGNTTNGANAAACGNTNNAGCCTNTCTTTNGGAACATAACTNTGAGAAATACCCAATTCATGGATTTTCTTTTCTAGGCTTTTAAATAAATTCCCTTNATTTCCTTTAAGTAACCAAATTTTATCAATTGTTTTTTGATGAGTTATTGCCTCTAAGATTGCTCGTATTCCATAGATATTTTCTTCNATTTTCATTTTTGCAATTTAGAAATAACCCAGCAGAATTTGGTTTAAAAATTNATTTATCGATTGTTATTGACACTNNTGTCAATTAAATTGTTNGCATCAATTTCTTTTTGGGGNATTTTGAGGTAGAATTTTTTATCATCTGGCTGAAGGTTNGCAGCACTTTTAATTCTATGGTTTCCTGTCCTTGAAATTCCAACACGAAGTCTTTTAGCGTCATACCACTCAATGCCGTTCTCACCATAAAGCTCTTTTCTTCTTTCAACTAAAATTTCTTNAATTAGTGATTCGCCANTATTTCCTGAGGGTGNGGCATTGATGTCTCTGTTCTTTTGTAATTCAAAAAGCAAATCTGCAGCTTCTGTTTCATNTCCTAGCCTTGCTTTTGCCTCTGCTTCTATTAACAGCATTTCTACAGAACGGATAATAGGTATATCTGATGTAAAAGCAAATTTGAATTTTGATGAGGTCCAGGTATTATACCGATTTTCCTCTTCTCCCTCAAATTGGTTAGTAAATGTGTTTCTTACGTCTGTATCACTAAATAAAGCAACAAAATCCCTATTCCANAAGGCTAATCCATATCCATCACTATTAACGTCAGTGAANGAATGTGGAGCAATGTCAAAATAATTGCTTTGGTCAAGCTGTTGAGGCATTGCCCAAATCCACTCGCTGTCATTCATATCATCGAACCCTTCATTATATTGAGTTGCATTTAATTGATAACTCTGTTTCGCAGCACTTGCCATATTTGCTGCTTCTTGCCAGTTCCCCATGACTTGGTTAACTTGAGCAGATATAGCATAAGCAACACTTCGATTTACGTATGATTTATTAATTCTAGCCTCTGGAGTAAATTGCACTGCATAATTCAAATCCTCTAAAATAAAATTATATAATTCGCTTAATGAAGACATTGGCTTCCCTTCATTTGCAGGCACTTTATATATAGGGGGAGCAGGAAGGCTAGGATCAAAGCTATATGTATGTTGAAACTCCATTGCTAGCTGAAAATAGTAGAAAGCCCTCATAGCNTATGCTTGACCNAGTAATGGTTGTTTTTCAGAGTCTAAAAGATATGTGCTACTTTTAACACCATCTATAAATATGTTAATTTGATTGATCAAGGTGAAAGGGAACTCCCAAGTAAAAGTTGTCCTTCTGTAAGTTGGCTCACGATTATCATTTTCATAATCGAATAAATACCATCCATTTCCTAAAATTAAATCATTTCCTTTGACAACTCTTGCAAAAAAGATGGAATATAATCCTCCGGAATCAGTTTTCTCATATGAAATTCTGCTTAGGCGCAAAATACCTGAAATTAAAGCCTCAGCACTTTCTTTTGATTGAAAAACAACATCTGAATTTACTGTACCAGTTGGTTTTGGCTCTTCCAAATAATCCTTGTCGCATGATAATAGCATCATAAGGACAAAAAAAGAAAATCTGATCAGGGATTTTTTCATTTTTAATGATTATAATTTAATATTTATACCTAGGGAGTATGTTCTCATTTGGTGCGATCGGTTATCAGTTAGACCAGATAAAGCTTGTTCAGGATCAATTCCTTGATGGGATTGATAAGTAAAAATATTATCACCTTGTAAAAAGATTCTCAATTTTTCTAGGCTTAATTTTCCAACTAAATCTTGATTTACATTATATCCAAGATTTAAGCCTCTTAACCTTATGTAATCATTTTTAAAAAGAAATCTTGTCGATTCCGAGTTAAAATCATTTTGACCATTCATAAATAAAGGAACATCGGTTATGTCACCAGGTTTCTGCCACCTTTTTTCAAGATCAGGATGGCCCTGCCTACCAGCTGTTTCAAACCCATTCATTAGATTAGCGTAGACAGCATCATATACATAGGAACCAAAGCTAAAATTGAAAAGTAAGCTCAAATCAAAATCCTTGAATGATGAATTAATTGAAAATCCACCTATAATTGACGGGAGGGAAGAATTTCCTGTGTAGTACCTTGTAGCTTCTGAATATTCTTTTGTTTTAATTTTTTCGCCAGTTCGAACCCCTTGGTCTGTTATAATATCTTTATACCACATTTGATAACCATCAATAAAATCAACGCCTGCAGACATAGGCATGAAAAATTCGAAAAGAGATTTTCCAACTTGCCATTTTTTATTGCCATCTATAAACTCATCTTGAGTTAGCTCAGTAATTTCATTTTTGTCTAATGAAAAATTTAGTCCCAGATTCAATTCTAAATTTCCTTGGCTGGATTTGAATTGAGAAGTCCCATTAGCTCTGCTCAATATATCACCGTTGAAAGTAAATTCTAATCCATAATTTTTAACTGCACCAACATTTGTTTTCACAGATTCATTACCTGTAGATAATGCAAGGGGTCGATCATAAATTAAATCAATTGATTTTTTGTTGTAATATTCTATACTTCCATTAATCTTGTTTTCAAAAAAGGAAAATTCAACTCCAATATTTGTAAGTGCAGTTTTTTCCCAACTAAGATATGGATCTACAAATTCAAGGGATAATATTCCTGGTTTATTAAGTTGACTAAATCCAGTTTCAAAAATTTGCATGTATGGAAAAAAACCAATTCCTCTGTTGTTACCAAGTTCTCCATAGGAGGTCTTTAACTTCAAATTATCTATCCAATCAATATTTTTAATAAAATTTTCATTTGACAAAACCCATGAAGCGCCTGTCGAGAAAAAAGATCCCCAGCGCGTTTCTCTTGAGAATTTTGATGATCCATCCCTTCTAAACGAAGCCTCAAAAATAAATTTTCGTTTAAAATTGTAATTTATTCGGCCGATCATACTAAGTATTCGCTCTTTATTAATTGATCCTCCAACACTTTCTGGATTAGTGCTCCCACTAAGAACATCAATATTTGGGAGAAAACCAGTACCTCTAGCATTCATAAAGTTCTCTTCAAATTCATAACTCTCGAAAATTGCATCTGCTTTTAAAGTGTGAGCTCCATAAGTTTTATTGTAGTTTATTGTCTGTATTGCGTTTAAAGTTGTGAAAAAGTTTCTGCTTTGTGAAACTCTTCCATCTACACTTGCAGCAGCTCCAAATTGGCTGTTGTCAAATCGGAAATTATCAACTGTTAAATTTTCATAAGCAAATTGTGAATTAAAATTTAAGTTTTTTAATAATTCAAATTTAAGGTAACCATTTAAAGAGATGTAATTGTTACGGTTTAGTATTTGATTATTAATAATTGCACCATAAGCATTTTCTCCAGAGAAAGCTGGTCGGACTCCATTTACAGTCTGCATATTATTATTACCATAATCTAAAATAAAACCTTNTCCATTCTGCTTTATAAGCTCACCATTATTGTTTCTTTTATATAATGGATAGTAACTTGGTAAAGAATAAATCCATTGAATTGCGTTGGAGAAGGCTGAGCCAGACTGGTTAGGAGAATTCTGCTTTGAAGNGGTGTAAGATATATTAAGTCCGGTTTCAANAAAGTCCTTAACTNTACTATCAACCCTNAGCCTTGTCGCAATACGCTCAAAATAAGTTGTTTTTACTTGTCCCTCCTCCTTCAGATAATTAGATCCAAAATAAAAAGAAGTTTTATTTCCACCACCTGATACTGAAACACCATGTTGAACTTTATAAGCATTTTCATTGATAATAGTTTTNTTCCAATCTGTGTTCCAGGCTGGAGTAGCGACTAAGTTTCCTTGCTCATTTACAGGCTGATCAATACCGTAAGGATTATAACCNAATGAACTAACTAAATTTTCACTAGCAAGTTTGGAGGCTAAATCAGCAGAATTATTATTTTCATATAATTCACGATTCCTNTAACCTTCCCAAAAGTATTTGGTATAACTGTTTATGTCTAGAAGCCTATGCATGGANCTTGCTATTGATGAATTGCCATAAGAAGAGCTTAATGAAATTGACGTTTCAGTTGATTTGGNNCCAGATTTAGTTGAAATAATAACCACTCCGTTTGCTCCTCTAGATCCATACAACGANGTGGAGGAGGCATCTTTTAAAACAGATATTGAAGCTACCTGTTCTTGGGCAATGCTATTAAGATTTCCATTGAATGGTGCACCATCAACTATTATTAGGGGAGATGCTTCTGCGTTAATAGAACCAATTCCGCGAATTCTTATAGTTGGGTTTGTACCAGGAATTCCGCCTGGATTAATTACATTAATTCCGGGAATACTTCCCTGAATGGCTTGGGTAATCGTAGTGGCTGACTGCTTGTTAAGTGATTCAGATGAAATAACNGCTACAGANCCAACAATAGTCTCCTTCGTTTGCTTTCCATANGCAACAACTACAACTTCTTCTAATTCATTATCAGGGTAAAGCGTAACGTCAAAGCTAGTACTCTCACTGACTAAAAGAGTTTCATTCCCATATCCTACAAAACTAAATTCTAGTGTAGATCCTTTTGGTACTTCAATTAANTAATTTCCATCAAAGTCAGAACTAACGCCGTTTACTGTTCCTTTTTCAACCACTGATGCACCGGGTAATGGTATTCCCATTTCATCAGAAATTACTCCCTTAATGATAACCTGAGATATTACACCTTGTAGGAATAATATAGAAGTAATCATAAAAGAAACTATGACTTTCATAGATAATAGGCAGATATAATTCTAATTAAACCCGAATTTAATTGTATAATTATATTTTTCAAAAGTAATTCATTTAGATTAAATCGATTAAACTTTTTAAAACGCTTTTATAAAACTGTTTTTTTCAAATCTAGTTAATAAATCAAAAAATCTAATTTTTTGGCCTTTAAGGGTTTGAATAGAGAAAAATAATTTTTACATTTGCACGCCCATAAAAAGGCTTTAAAAATATTATGCCAACTATTGCACAACTAGTTCGAAAAGGAAGATCAGCTATTACTAAGAAAAGTAAATCTGCTGCGTTGGATTCTTGT
Organism: Flavobacteriaceae bacterium; assembly: GCA_002695445.1. Classification (GTDB taxonomy): domain Bacteria; phylum Bacteroidota; class Bacteroidia; order Flavobacteriales; family Flavobacteriaceae; genus UBA8316. The sequence continues at coordinate 382 of NZOY01000005.1, read as the reverse complement.
CCCCAAAGGCGTGGGGTATGCACAAGAGTTTATACAACTACACCAAAAAAACCTAATTCAGCAATGAGGAAAGTAGCACGGGTCAGATTAACTAATGGTAAAGAGGTAAACGCTTACATCCCAGGGGAAGGACATAATTTACAAGAACACTCGATAGTATTGGTTCGTGGAGGCAGAGTGAAAGACTTGCCAGGAGTTCGTTACCATATTGTCAGAGGTGCACTTGACACTGCAGGAGTCGAAGGTCGTTTACAGCGTCGATCTAAATATGGTGCAAAACGTCCAAAAAAATAGCCAATATAATCCTGAATTAAATCCATGAGAAAAAGACAAGCAAAAAAACGACCTCTCCTACCTGACCCAAGATTTAATGATCAGTTGG
>NZOY01000004.1 GCA_002695445.1 Flavobacteriaceae bacterium | reverse complement strand
GACATATCAAACTTAGAGGTTATGTACACGATATGGGAGCTGCTATGCAAGGTGGCATTGGAGGTCATGCCGGACTTTTTTCAAATGCTACTGAAGTCGGTAAAATCATGCAACTTTATTTGAATAAAGGATTTATAAACGGAAGACAGTTTTTTAAATCAGAAACCTTTGATGAATTTAATAGATGCCATTACTGTAATCAGGGTAATAGGAGGGGGGTTGGTTTTGATAAGCCTCAATTAGAAGGTGAGGGGTCAACCTGCGGCTGCGTGAGTTTTTCAAGTTATGGACATATGGGATTTACTGGTACATATGCATGGGCTGATCCTGAGGAAAATCTGATTTTTGTATTTTTATCAAATAGAACATACCCTAGAATGTCTAACAACCTTTTAAGCAAACATAATGTTAGAACACGGATGCAAAAACTTATTTATGACGCTTTAATTAAATAAAAAAAATTGAAAATAGTTATAGTTTGCTATCCTACATTTGGGGGTAGTGGTGTTGTTGCGACTGAATTAGGTCTTTATTTATCAAAGAAAGGACATGAAATTCATTTTATTACTTACAGACAACCCGTAAGAATTCAGAATTTGACACCTTTACTTCATTTTCATGAGGTACACGTGCCTACTTATGATTTATTTAAATATCAACCTTATGAATTAGCACTTTCAAGCAGAATAGTGGAAATTGTAAAGAAACACAAGATTGAATTGCTTCATGTTCATTATGCAATCCCTCATGCGTATGCTGCTTTTATGTCAAAAAAAATGTTAGAGGACGAGGGCATTTATCTTCCAATGATTACCACACTTCATGGAACAGATATAACATTGGTAGGAAGTCACCCATTTTATAAAAGAGCGGTTCAATTTAGTATTAAGAATTCCGAATTTGTTACTGCAGTATCAAATAGCTTAAAAAAGGATACTGTTCGCTTATTAGATGTAGACAAACCAATTAATGTTATTCCTAATTTTATCGATTTATCAAAAATAATAAATAGTAAAATAATCAATAAAGAAATAATAGCCTCAAAAAATCAATTTGTTATTACTCACATCAGTAATTTCAGGCCATTAAAGCGTGTTATCGATGTTTTAAAAGTATTTAAAAGAATAAGAAAAAAGTTTGATGTTAAGCTAATTATGGTTGGAGATGGTCCTGAAAAACTCAAAGCAAAGCGTTTTTGTAAAACTAATGACATTAATGAAGCTGTTATTTTTCTTGGAAACAGTAATGAAGTTGATCAAATATTATCTTTTTCAGATCTTTTTTTACTTCCATCAGAAAAAGAAAGTTTTGGGCTTGTAGCATTAGAAGCTATGGTTCATGGTGTTCCAGTTGTATGTTCGGATACTGGAGGTTTGCCTGAGGTTGTAGAAAATGGTTACTCAGGTTACTTATGTCCTGTAGGTGATATAAATTCAATGGCAGAAAAATCGATTTCCATTCTTAAAGATCCAGAAATTCATGAAAGATTCAAAAAACAAGCGTTCGAAAGCTGCAAAAAATTTGATATTAACAAGATTGTTGTTAATTATGAAAAGTTATATGCTAGGGCAATAAAAATCTAATTATTTTGGGTGATATACTTTTTTTGCCTTTTTATAAATTTCTCTTTTATCAAAGGTCATTTTTTTTGTTTTTTGGTTGGCATAATATTCCATTTGATCATTAAAATGTTTAGATTGTTTATGATCTGAACTTCCATATGAAATAATTGATTCAATTTCAACACCTTCCTTAGTGAATTTTACCAACTCTATATATGATTCACCACTTACAACTTTTCGCATTCCCTCTTTATACGGGGCTGTTCCCATTGATGATATTACATCAGGTAAGCCAAAAATTGGTAATTCTTTATCACCTCTAACTAATTTTTGAAAGCTTCCAAGCTTAACTTCATTAGAGCCAAAATATTTAATTATGTGTTGTAATGATTCAGTCAATGCCTTTTCTAAAACTGAAGTTGTGAATATTTTTGGATCTGGTAAATTATTGTAATATTTTCTCAGTTTACTGTACAAAACCCCATAGGCACCTGCTCCATATGATTCTGCAGATGCAATCCTATCCCAGGATTGAATTGATTTTAATATAGGTTCAATCTTTGGATAATCTGAGGGATTCATTAAAAACAATGAGTCAATATCCATCCAACTATAGTTAAATGGATTCGGAAATTGTTTATCAAATTTTATTTTTTTAAATTCTGAGTAGTCTAATTTATCATACTGATCTATAAGTTCTTTTAGTCTTGTGGAACGATTATTATCATAAAGCTCAAACCCCATATTTTCAGAAAACTGATTTTTTTTCGGGTTTTCAAGTGAATCAGTTGATTTAAATGGGGAGTGGTTAGCATTATAGAAATATCCCGATTTTGGTTGAATTACCTGAGGTAATTCTTCTATATCATAAGTAGTTGTCCATAGTGTTTCTCTTGTATTTCCTGGAACAACATTTGCCCAATCATATCCTTCGGCTCGTTTTGGGATTAAACCGTTAGAGATATAAAATATTGTATCATTTTTATCTGCATAACCAATATTATATCCAGGAAGAGCTTTCATTTTTAATATATTATAAAATTCTGTGAAATTTCTTGCCTTATTCATTCTCCACCACTGCTCCAGGGCTTTGATTTCAAAAAGTGAGGGAGTTCTTACAGAGTAATATCCTGAATCATTTTTTAGAGTAGGACCATATATGCTCTCGTAATATTTTCTATTAATCTTAAAGGGAATACCTAACACATTAACTAGAAGCTTAGCCTTGTATTTTTTAAGTTTTAAATATTCATTATCAACTCGGTAATATTTTTTTTTCTTTGGGTGCATTTCTAGTGCAAAAACATCAGTTTTATCGGGAATGTTAACTGTATGGGCCCATGCAATATTTCTATTGGCTCCAATTAACACATTTGGACTTCCAGCAAATAAAGCGCCTATAATGTTTGTTCCCTCCTGACTACATAAATGAACTTCATACCATGAAGTTGGTCCATCAAGAGGTTGGTGAGTATTTATTGCAAGATAGGTATTTCCATCTTTGGTTTTTGAACTATTAAAAGCAAAGGTATTTGATCCTTTTACAATGTCTTTTACGGGCTCATAATTTANTTTNTTTTTCAAGATTTTTTTTACCCAAAAATCACCCTTTGANGAGACAAAAAGCTGNAGTTGACCATATAAAAAAAGGCTTTTAGTATTTATTGGAAATAGTTTTTTGCTTAATACTTGTTCAGGATGTAATTCTGCAAAACGGTTTATGCCTTCGCAGTATGCATTAAGAATTTTTTTGTATTCTTCACTAACATCTGATAAATATTTTTTTTCATAAAGTCGATCGCTTCCAATAAATTGTGAAATAAAATCTATTCCAAGAGCTTTTTTACCTTCAACATGACTTANTAATGAATTNCCCGCAAGATAACCTTGTTGAATAGTTTTAAAATCATCCTCAGCATGAGCCCATGCAAGTCCATAGGCTAGCTCAGCATCTGTTTTTGAAAAAATGTGTGGGACTCCATAATCATCCCTAACAATTTCAATATTATTCGGGTTAATTTGTGCATGACTAATTAANCCAATTATATAAAATAGACCATAAAACAAATGCATCAATTTCATCTTAAATCAATTTTTANCGNTNTTTCTAAAATTAATTAACCCTAAGGGAAATAAAAGAATTAGAAACCAAATCTTTGTCAAAAAGGTTAAAATTATAGAAATCAAAAAAAAAGTTACTGGCCAGAACCACTTGTTGTTTTTGTCGACCATCTTAATCGTTATTACATTTTCCCTCTGTCCATTCATTTATNCCATTAATTGAAGCGAAACAGNAATTAGAATAGGTTTTAAGATTGCAACCACAAACNGGTTGATAAATCTCTATGCAAGGTTGACTGAGATTTATTTTGGATGGATCAACACAATTATCTGNCTCTTGCTNTTTTTTACAAGAAATAATATACAGTATTAAAAGAAAAAAAATACATCTCAAATCATTTCAAATATAGTTCAAATATCAAAATTATATGTTCATTAAATTCAAATTAAAATTTAATATTAAACATGTATAATTTTATTTTTCAATTTAAATTTGACATAATTTAATTCTAATTTAAAATTCAATGCTTAAAAATTTCATCATTTCAAGTGTATTGTTTCTTTTATGTAATAATTTAAAAGCTCAACCTAATTTAGTTTTTATTTTAACTGATGAACAACGCTATGACACTTCAATACATTATGGAAACGATAAAATTATAACACCTAATTTAAATAAACTTGGAGAAGAAGCTATTGTTTTTGAAAATGCATATGTAGCTCAGCCAGTTTGCTCTCCAAATAGATCATCGATANTGACTGGATTATATCCACATCAAACAGGTGTTACACAAAATAAAATTCCTTTAAATGATAACATAGCTACTTTCCCACAACTTTTAGGGGATGGCCGATATAAAACTGCTTACATTGGAAAGTGGCATTTNGGTAAAGAATTAGATCCTTCACATGGTTTTGATAAAATGATAAGTATGGAGGATGGATATCATTGGAAAGAGGATGCCGAAGCAGGTATTTCCTCCCGTTACAGTGATTATCATAAATGGTTAATTGAAAAAGGTTACAAACCTGATTCAAAAAGAAGAGGAACTTTTTCAAGAAATTTTTGCACAAATCTTCCATATGAGCATACAAAATCAAGTTTTATAGAAGAAAAAGCAGTCGAGTTTATTGATGATAATAAAGGAAATCCATTTATTCTTTATTTGGGTTTTTTAGAACCACATACACCTGTTAATGGGCCTTTTAATGATTTACACGACATAAATGATATTGAGCTTGACAATACATATGGAAAATTTGTACCGAAAAATGAACCACTTAGAAATAAAATTATAAGAATTAATGAAACATCTTCAGGTGTTAAACTCTCTTTAAACAACGAAATTTCAATTTTGAAGGAACAGATGAAAAAATATTGGGGTCTAGTACACCAAGTGGATTTATCTGTTGGTAAAATATTAAGAAAATTNCGTTTGTTGGGTCTAGATAAAAATACCATAGTTGTTTTTACAAGTGAACATGGAAGGATGATGGGGAAATTTGGAATTTCTCCAAAAAGATTTATGTATGAAGCCTCATCAAGAATTCCTCTAATGATTAAAGTTCCTGGATATAATCCTAGAAAAATTAAATATCCAGTAAGTCAAATTGATATTGTTCCGACATTACTAAAATGTTTTGGTAAGCCAATACCAAGTTTTCTTCCAGGAAAAAGCTTGCTAGATTTTACTTCAAGTAATGTTTTTATAGAATGGAATACTGACTTTTCTGAAGATGGCAAACCAACTAATGGAAAAAATTATGATGATTGTCCACAAAATCTAGAAGACTGTAGAAGGGCCATGATGCAAAATATTAGAACTATTGTTACACCTAACAGACTAAAACTAAGTTTAAGTGCTCAAGATTTCGATTTATCTGAATTATATGATTTAAAAAATGATCCTGAAGAAAAAAACAATCTTTATTATAATCCCATATACATGGATTCTATTGAGTATTTACGGAAAAAAATTATGGATTGGCAAGAAAAAGTAGACGACAAATTAGTTTTATAAAATTCTAAAAATTGAAATATCTTTTTTTTAAGGTTAATATATTCTTATTTTTTTCATTATTCAAACTTCTATCCCAAGACACATTTATAGTTAATAAAATTGACTCAGGAGATATTCAGATTGATGGTGATTTATCTGAAAGTGTTTGGCAAAATGCAAAAATTATTCCAATTGAATTTGAAATTGAGCCTGCTAATAATGTGCCAACTATGAAAAAGACACTTGTTTATATATTATACTCAGGCAAGGAATTATTTATTGCTTATCAGGCTTTTGAAGATCCAGAAAATATACGAGCCTCAATAAGATCAAGAGATGCCAGAGGATTTTGGACAGATGATGTAATTATTGCCCACATTGATACATTTAGAGATGCTAGGAGTAATGTTTGTTTGGCAGTTAATCCAATGGGTAGTCAATTTGATTTTTTATATGAGAATTTTGGACCTAGAGCTACATTCGATGTAAATTTTAACATAAATTATGAATCTGTTGGAAAAATAAATAATGAGGGATATGTTGTTGAAATGAGGGTACCTTTCTCTGAAATAGCTTTTGAGGATAATAGTAACCAAATATGGAACATGAGGTTTAGAAGGAGATACTATTCAGATGGTCTGCTACACGAAAATAGTAGCCAAAAGATTGATCGGGATAATTTGTGTTTGATATGTCAAACTACTGATCCTTTCGAATTCAAAAATATTGAAATTGAAAAAAGGAATGAGATATTACCATATGTGTTTTCCTCATTTTCCGGTGAAAAAATTAATCCAATTGACAAAATTAAATATGGAAAATCATTTGAGAGACTTGGTTTAGGATTAAATTTAGATTTGTCAAAAAATACATCCCTAGAAATTGCAATTAATCCAGATTTTTCTCAAGTTGAGGCAGACGTAAGTTTGATAGATGTAAATTCCCCAGTCACCCTTCAGTATCCTGAGAGAAGACCTTTTTTTAATAGAGGAATGGATATTGTGAATTTCAATCAAGATATTTTTTATTCTAGATCTATTTCCAAACCAATTTTTGCTTCCAAATTATTGAGTCAAAAAAAAGATTCCAGGTTTTTTATTTTAACTGCTTTTGATGATGAAACAACATACCTTGTCGCTGGAGAGGATAAATCCGTGAAAGCGAATTTAGATAAATCATATTTAGCATTAATTAGATATCAGAGAATTAAAAACAGATCAAGACTTGGTTTTATTAGTTCCAATAGAGTATATGAAAACAATAGCTATGGAAGCTTATTTGGTTTTGATGGACAAATAGATCTTAATAGTACATGGAGAATTTTATTTGAACTTTTTAAAAATTATAATCTGGAGCCAATTTCTGAGTCAATTAATAACGATGATAGTCGTTACGGAAGAACTTTAAATTTAGATGGAGAAAAATTTCAAGGTCATTCGGTTTTCTTTACTATTTCAAGAAATACAGAACATTTTAAAAATATATTAGAATATAGAGAGCTTTCACCAAACCATCAATCAGATCTAGGAATTATAACTAGGAATAATCAAAAACATTTTTCATTTACTAATACATATAACAACATTTTTAATGGAAAATTCTTAAGAGAATTCGAATTTTCAAATGATTTTGATATTCGGAGGAATTTCAACAATGAATTAAATCTAATCTCAATTAATTTTGCCGGAAGTGCAAACTTTTATGGAAATTCTTCGATTGCATATAATTACGATTTAGATACTTTTTTTAATTACTTGGGATATGACTTTAAAAACCTAGGTTTACACGAATTAGCTATAAGATCATCACCAAATGAATTGTTTAATTTTAGGTCTGAGATTCAGTGGGGGCGGGATTTATCTTATAATGAATCAATACCACGCCCTGGAAAACTTCTATCCACTAGTTTTAGTCTTAGATTCCAGCTCAGTAATAATTTAAGTGTGACACCTTCATATCGAACATCAAGGCTTANANNAAACGATAATGAAAATTATTTTNANGGCTCNATCTCNCGAATTAGGNTCAATTATCAGTTTAATAATTTTTTAAACATTAGATTAATAGCAGAAAACAATTCATTCAATGAAAGATTTTTTATNCAACCTTTAATTCAGTGGAATCCAAATCCGTCAACTNTTTTTTACTTTGGAGGCAATCAGCGAACTGTTCCTTTTGATNATGAGTTTAACAGACCAGAACTATTAGATTTTAATCGGTCACAATTTTTTTTAAAACTTCAATATCTNATAGGAATTTAAATAATTAAATATTCATTTTTTTTAGCTCATTAATTGCGTGATTTGCTGCTCGTGCAGTTAAAGCCATGTATGTGAGGGAAGGATTTTGATTTGCTGCTGATGTCATACATGCTCCATCAGTAACATAAACATTTGGTACCGAATGTATTTGATTATGTTTATTAAGTACAGATGTTTTAGGATCTTTTCCCATCCTTGCAGTTCCCATCTCATGAATTCCTTTTCCAATTGGAGCATTNCTATCGTTAATTACTATTTCCTTGCACCCTGCAGCCTCAAGCATTTCAGCAGCTTGATTTTTCCAATCCTCTTTCATTAGCATCTCATTTTCCTTAAATTCAGCGTCAAGNGTGATTTTTGGCAAACCAAATTGATCAATTTTATCATAATTTAAAGTCATATGGTTTTCGTGGTAGGGGAGCACCTCTCCAAAACCTCCCATACCTATACTCCATTCACCAGCTTCAGTAATTTTATCTTTAAATTTCNCTCCNTATGCAATTTCAGCGATATTTTCAGACCAATAAGTTCTACTTGCACCACCTTGGTAACCGTAACCTCTTAAAAATTTAACTTTTTTAGAATTTTTATCTATGTTTCTAAATCTTGGAATATAAAAACCATTGGGTCTTCTACCAGTATAATATTTGTCATTAAAACCATTAAATTTTCCTCCNGCACCACTACCAAGTTGATGATCCATGATATTATGGCCTAATTCACCTGAGTCATTTCCCATCCCTTGCGGGAAACGATCACTTTTTGAATGCATTAATATTGCTGATGATGCAATTGCAGATGCGCATAGAAATATAATTTTTGATTCGAATTCAAGAACCTCCTTAGTTACTCTGTCAATTACTCTAACTCCCTTTGCTCTTTGTCTTTTAGTATCAAAAATAACCTCTGAGACTATAGAGTTTGGTCTTAGTGTTAAATTTCCAGTGGCATCAGCNGAGGGAAGAGTAGANGAATTAGAGCTNAAATATGANCCATATGGGCATCCTCTTGTACATCTATTTCGATATTGNCATGTACCTCGATTCGACCCAGGCTTTGTACCNATTGTGATATGAGCTACTCTTCCGATAGTCAATATTCTATCCTTNTATTTTTTACTNATTGTATCTTTTAAATGNTTTTCTAGGCAATTCAACTCCATTGGAGGTAAAAAGTGACTATCAGGTAAATGTTTTAGATTTAAGCTCTCACCACTAACGCCTATAAATTTTTCAACATGGGAATACCATGGTTCTATGTCATTATACCTAATTGGCCAATCNACTCCGTATCCATCTTTAGCATTTGCCTCAAAGTCTAAATCACTCCATCTGTAGGTCTGNCTACCCCAGATTAAGGATCTNCCTCCAACCTGTGTTCCCCTAATCCAATCAAANGGTTTAATTTCATCATAATCGTACTCTGAATCTNTGTTGTAAAAGTGACGATTTGCTTCGTCAAATCCCCACCTTTTTTGTTTATCATAGTGTTTCTCCTTTATCTCGTGAGGTGTCTGAAGGTTATTTGGTAAATCCCAAGGATCTANAAACATAGAGGGGTAATCGTCAATATGCTTTACCATTCTTCCTCTCTCAAGCACAAGGGTTTTGAGTCCGCCCTCGCATAATTCTTTCGCCGCCCAGCCTCCACTAATTCCTGATCCTACAACTATTGCATCGTAATGATTTTTGGTTGAATTATTATATAACATATTTAGTGTATTTACTACAAACCAAATTAAAAAAAATATTATCAACAATNAGTTTTAAATAGATAAAAGCATTTAATATTGTTTTTTTAGAAAAAAAACTAATTTTGTAATTATCAGATTAATTATAAATCTAATGCCCAGAATTGGAATAATACTGACACTAATCGTTTATTTATTTATGTTAATCTGTATTCTTTTAATGCCTGATTAATTTATTACTTATGTTATTTAAATTNTAAATAAGTGAATCTTAAGGATAAGTTTGAGAAATTTTTGGATGAATGCGCAAAACAATTAGGCGGATATANAGCTCTTGTAGTTGTCGCATTATTTATAGGTTATATTTTAGGCTCAATTTTTAATTAATACTTTTTTTTATAAAAATTATCAGCTATGAGTTACACAATACATCATTTGTTACATATCAATGCNCCAAAAGAAAAGGTTTTTACCGCTTTAACGAATATTGAAGANTTGAAAGTTTGGTATACCACCGANGTNGAGGGGAGTTCTGCNTTAAATAAAATTATTAAATTCAAATTTGGAAGCATTGACTTTCATACCAAAGTAATAGAGTTAATTAACAATGAAAAAATTGTTATGGAATGCGTAGATACTTCATTACCGNTTNTTGGTCAAAGAATTAGCTATGAGTTAGATCAAAATGAAGAAAAAACACGTGTTAGATTTTCTCAAGATGGATTTAATGAGNTTGATGATTTTTATGCAAATATGAATTTTAGNGCATCAAAGTACCTTGAAAGCTTAAGGCAATATTGCCAAAACGGGAGCTCAGAGGCTTTTGGAAGTAAAGGTTATAGATCATAACTTTACTGGATATTTTATTAGCTCTGTTTTGAAAGATAAATAAAGCGGATGTTTCGGTGTCCCATTTTTATTTAATCCGAAACACATAGGTTGAATACTTATATCTGATAACCAAATTGGATTATTACCCAAATTTCCCCATCCNACAANTACTTTTTTGCATTTTTTTTTCATTNTTTTNATATGGTTAATGTTTTTTATCTCATTATGAACAAATTTTTTTGGATTAGGAGATGAGCTTATATAAGAGAATAGATTCCCAATATAAAACCCCCCAAAATCATATTTTTTGGTAAAACCAATTAGTTTTTTAACAGTTTTATCGTCATTTTTATCATCAGCTGTTGAAGGATTTAATAAAATGAATAAAATTAAAGGCTTTTGATTGTTCCATATTCGCCACAATTCATACCTATTTTTTTTGTG
>NZOY01000003.1 GCA_002695445.1 Flavobacteriaceae bacterium | reverse complement strand
ATATCAGTTCCAGATCCAAAAGGGGTGTGTGGAACAATTGAATTNAATTGNTNGCTTNCNGTTANAGATGTAGACACAGTNTTTGTNAATNAAACACCTTGGTCAATAATTTGGTTACTANTTGGCTGATAATCNGAAATNGTTTTACCNTTNCCNGGNTTATAATNAATNANNNTNTCAANATTTGNATTATANNNAATNCCNGGNCTAGATNNATTAATTGNATCCATATTNNCNGTAGAGCTTCCAGTTCCAGTNCCAGAATATAGAGCACCATCATTAGAATCACAAACCTCCCAATTATTCCCGTTTTTAATATAACCNTCNGTACCAATTGGCATTGGTCCATTAGATGGAGCTGAAAATAATACATCACTTCTGTGCGAACCAATTCTCTCTGCAAGATTATTATACATCCATGTATTTGTATTGGANCAGTCCTCTGCTAGAATAATTATGTCATTTCTGTTATTTATCGTGTTTATAACAGTATTATGAGCAATGATCTGATTATTTCCTTTTATCATTAGACCTAGGGTATTGTCTGCAATATTGTGGTGCATAACCCCAAAGCTTCCAGCTTGAGCAGCATCTCCTCCTGGAGCATCATANCTAAAGGCATATTTTTCCGTATCGTATACAAAGTTNTGATGGACCTCTGACCCAAAAACATAGTTTTTTGTTCCCTGAAAAACTGAACCATCAGACTGNGCGTGGCCTGTNCTTGATACNATATTATATGAAAAAATTGACTGCTCTCCTGGCCAGACCGTAGCTGAGGCTCCCGTATGGTATATCTCATTCCCAGTAAATGTATTTGAAGTCCCATCAACAAATACTGAAACCATCAAGCCGTTGAGCTCGGTCGCTGACCAATCTATATTTCGGAAATAAGAATTTTTAATGGTGTTATTATTACCCTTAATCACAAGAGCTTCACCCTCAGTATTAATGAATAAACAACCACTAACTATTGAGGAGTCAACTCTTGCAGTATTTCCAGAACCTGTTCCAAAAGTAGTTACATTAGCACCAGATAAATCCCCAAGCATTCTTCTTGAGTGTGATGGGAAATAGAAATTACACTCTGATATTTCGATATTCTTACTGCCACTTGTATGTATTGTGGTTGCAAAAAATGTTAAGCCATTTATTTTTAGGTGCTCACTACCTGAAATAGATATTGAATAATCTCTTATTTTTCCTCTTATAGGTGTATTATTTAGGTCAATGCCATTGGGTGGTTTTAGATATAAAACATCATTTACGTGGTCTAAAAACCATTCATTTTGGTTATCTAAGAATTCTTTTTTCCCTTCGAAAAAGAAATAGTGATGTTTATCTTTTAATTCTCCATTATTTGACAATCCGGCACCTATTCCATTATCTCCAATTGGATTTGTGTAGGTTATAACATCGTCACCTCCCTGCTGAGTATGAGTTGCAATATTGCGGTTAAATGTTCTAAATGAACCTACATTTAATATTCCAATTGAGTTTGCTAGATTAAGTGAACCTGGATTTTCATAGGTTTCATCAATAAGAAAAGATCCGTCTGTACTTCCAGTTTCCTCACCATGAGCCCAATTATCATGATCATAAATAGATAAATCACTGAATTGAGCGTTAGGCCACCTAGCCATAACCATTTGTTCATTTCCTACAAAAAGCTGAGTGATTGACTCAGTAAAACTTTCAACTTTTTTTACACCCACACCGCCAATGGTATCATCTATCCATTGACCTGTTACATTTATTGACCCGTCAATTATTACCTGTTCATTATTGTAATTTGTGATAAGGGTCTCATTTCCAATAGAAGAGTCAATATTATTTATAATAATTTCCTCATGGTAAGTTCCTCTTCTGATAAATATTTGATCTCCAGCATTAATCTGGGAAATTGCATGAGAGATTGTTAAAAAAGGACTAGATAACGATGTACCCGAATTTGAATTAGAGCCTGATTTGGCAACGTAATATGAAGTTTGGGAAAATGAAAAAAAACCTATTAAACAAATTACAGATATAAGGTTTGATCTACTNNATATAATATCTNTTATGATGGTAAAAAAATTCATAATTATAAAAAANCCCTAANAAACTTTACAATNCTNGAAATTTAATGAAATTGTANTAATTATTTNTATAAAATTATTTTGGCTGNGAAAATACCTCTCTNGGTTCCCGCCATTCCCTNGCATCATCGAAGATAATTTCGAGTCCTTNAGGTTTTCGTTGGGCCTCACTNATTCTATATGACAAAACATTGGTTAGGGAATCTTTAATAAACTTATATGAATCNNGGTTAGCAAGATTATTAAGCTCTTGTTTATCATATTTATGATCATATAATTCAAATCCTAAAACTCCTCTATAGCCCCATTGAGTTAATCGATAACGCTCAGTTTTTATGGAGTAACCAGAAACTTTAGCTCCATATCCAGTATTAACCCCCAGTTCTGTTAGGGCACTTTCTCTTACCCTTGCATTAGAGTCCTTTAAAAGAGGAGCAAAGCTTTTTCCAGAAACAAATTCTGGTGTATCCATGTCTAAAAGTTCCATTAAAGTTGGGTATATGTCAACTAACTCAACAGGAGCTCCCATTATTTTCTCATTTTTATTTATACCTGGACCAGCTACAATAAGAGGAACTCTAGTTGCATTATCAAAAAGGGTACGTTTTTGCCAATGCCCGTGCTCACCTAGATGGTAGCCATGATCTGAAGTGAAAACAACAATGGTATTTTTGTCCAATCCTGTTTCCTTTAATTTATCCAAAACTCGACCAATTTGTGCGTCGACAAAACTTGTAGTGGCATAATAAGCCTCTTTTATAGTTTTAGCCAATCCTGCCTCCAAGTTTACCTGATTCTTTTTTTCTCGAATACTTATTGCAGCTGGAATTGGAATTGTTTGGAGATATTCGTCTGAACTTTCAGGAATTTCCATCTCTTCAGTTTCATAAAGATCATAATATTTTTTTGGTGCAACATAGGGTGTATGGGGGCGATATAATCCAAATGCAAGGAAGAAGTTTTCACCACTTTTTGCAAATTTATCGAGATACTTTATAGTCTCAGTAGCACCTATGCCATCAGTTTGTTCTTCATCAGTTCCATCTGCCGCAAGCCAACTGAGTGTTCCTCCATATGATCTTGGGGTTAANGTATTTATTTTATATTCCTCAATTTTATCTCTCCCGTANGGATTNACGGTTTGATCCCAGGTATANTTATCATCATGTCCTGCGGTTCCAATATCTCTTGGATTGTGATAATGAAAAATTTTTCCTACTCGAATAGAATGGTAATTTTCTTGCTTAAACTTTTGCCCAATTGTAATTACTTTAGGTAATGTCTGTCTNAAATAAATTCTCAATTTCTTGATTTTGGTTTGATCTGGATACATTCCTGTCATAAACGAGGCTCTTGAAGNAGCACACCATGGATATTGATTGTGAGCGTTACCAAATAAAACTCCTCTATCNGCTAATTTGTCAATATTTGGTGTTATAACCCCCTTATGACCATAAGCCCCAAGATCGCAATTGAGATCGTCAGAGACAATAAATAACACATTATACCTAGAGGGTTTTTNAATTTCTATATTTGAGCCTATAAGAGGTAAGCATAGAATAATTAAAGAGATTTTTTTGTTTAAGTTCATGACTAATCACTTGGTTTTAAAATNTTTATAAAGCTAGATTTCAATAGGAATTTGGGCTGACTTTATTGCTGAAAACCCACCAATTACATCANTCATTNTGTGAATGCCCTTTCGTTTTAAAATCGAACTCGCTATCATACTTCTGTATCCACCTGCACAGTGAATATAAAATTCGCCATTTATTGATGTTTTATTAATATTTTTATTCAGTTTGTCTAAAGGAATATTTAAAGAATTTTTGATATGGCCACTTTTAAATTCTGATTTTTTTCTNACATCAACAATAGTAGTCTTAAAATCTATTTTTTCTTTAAGAGATAAAGCTTCAATTATTTGAATTGAATCCGTTTCCTTGCCAGCTGACTTCCATGAGCTAATACCTCCTGATAAAAACCCGAGGNTGTTGTCAAAACCTACTCTTGCNAGTCGTGTGATTGTTTCTATCTCCCGACCCTTNGGAGCGATCAATAGAATTGGCTGCTTTACATCTCCAATAATTGAACCTACCCAGGGTGCAAAACCCCCATCAATTCCTATAAATATTGACTTTGAAATATGCTCTTTAGCGAACTCAATTTGATTTCTTACATCTAAAATTATTGCTCCTGTCTGATTTGCTATTTTTTCAAATTCTTCAGCATTAAGGGGATTTAAATTTTTTCTTATTACATCATCAATATCATTATACCCCTCTTGATTCATTTTAACATTCATTGGGAAGTATGCTGGAGGATTTTCCAGCCCATCGGTCAATTCGTTTATGAATTCATCCCTAGTAATCGATTCATTTAAAGCATAATTGTTTAATTTTTGACCTCCGAGTGTTCCAAATGTTTCACTACTAATTTTTTTTCCACATGCACTTCCTGCTCCATGAGCAGGATAAACGATGACATCATCACTCAGTGGTAAAATTTTTTCTCTAAGACTGTCGAAAAGCATTCCAGCCATATCCTCTTGTGTATTTCCACCTTGTTTTTGGGCTAAGTCTGGTCTTCCAACATCTCCCATAAATAGTGTATCTCCTGTAAATATTGCGCGATCTTTTCCCTTTTTGTCTCTTAATAAATAAGTAGTGCTTTCAAGAGTATGTCCTGGTGTATGCAAAACAATTAAATTTAAATCCCCAAGTTTGAATTCTTGAAAATCTTTTGCAACGGTTATAGGATAAGAGGTTTTGGCATTTGGTCCAAAAATGATTGGTGCACCAGTTGCTTTTGAAAGTGTTAGGTGGCCACTAACAAAATCTGCNTGGATGTGGGTTTCAAAAACATATTTGATTTTTGCATTATTATCATTGGCAAGCTTCAAATAGTTTGAAATTTCCCTCAGAGGATCAATTATAGCAACTTCGCCGTTACTTTCAATATAATAACTTCCCTGTGATAGACATCCAGTATAAATTTGTTCAATTTTCATGGACTAAAATTAAATTTTCCTTTTAAANTTTTAATAAAAAGGTATCTCCAAAAATCCAATAATTTAATCAATTATACAAGTACTCATTGAATCTTAATTTTTTTAATTTTTTAAAATTTTACTCTGCATATTTTCAATTTTTATAGATTTGCAACCCTATTCGTGTAAATTTTTTTAAAAAAAACTATATAATTTTGTTCATTAAATATTAACCCATGGCAAGTAATCTCGTAATAGTAGAGTCACCTGCGAAGGCAAAAACCATAGAAAAGTTTCTTGGCCAAGATTTTAAAGTTGCATCAAGTTTTGGTCATATTGCAGATCTTCCCTCAAATGAGCTAGGAGTTGATGTTGATGGTGATTTTTCACCAAAGTACATTGTTTCCTCCGATAAGAAAAAAGTAGTAAATGAACTTAAGTCATTAGCAAAAAAAATGAACACAGTTTGGCTAGCTAGCGATGAGGATCGGGAGGGAGAAGCTATTGCATGGCACCTTTCAAACACCCTTGGTTTAAAAGAGATTAACACCAAAAGAATTGTCTTTAATGAAATCACTAAGACAGCTATTCTAGATGCAATTGAAAATCCAAGAAATATTAATGTTGACTTGGTTAATGCTCAACAGGCCAGAAGAGTATTAGATAGATTGGTGGGCTATGAATTATCTCCCGTTTTATGGAAAAAAGTTAAAGGTGGATTATCTGCAGGAAGAGTGCAGTCTGTATCTGTTAGGTTAATCGTTGAGAGAGAAAGAGAAATTAATTCTTTTACACCAGAACAGATATTTAAAACCAATGCATTGTTTCTAACAAAAGATAATAAGCCAATAAATGCTATACTCACTAAAAATTTTGATTCAGAGGAGGCTACCAAAAAATTTCTAGAAAAAAATATATCTGCTGATTTCACAGTAAATTCTGTAGAAAAGAAACCTGCCCTTAAAACCCCAACTGCTCCTTTCACTACTTCAACACTTCAACAAGAAGCATCAAGAAAATTATATTTTTCTGTAAGTAAAACAATGAATATTGCTCAAAGACTTTATGAGGCTGGATTGATTACTTATATGAGAACTGACAGCGTTAACCTCTCAAAGGAAGCTAAAATTGGGGCATTAAAACAAATCGAAAAACTTTATGGTGAAAAATATATAAAACAACGTCAATATAAAAATAAAAACAAGGGTGCACAAGAAGCACACGAGGCAATAAGACCGACAGATTTTAGCAGAATCAAAGTCGATAATCTTGATTATGACCAATCAAGATTGTATGAGCTTATATGGAAAAGAACAGTTGCCTCACAGATGAGCGATGCTAAATTGGAGCGAACTCAACTTAAAATATCTTCAAGTACTTACAATGATTTATTTATGGCTAAAGGAGAGGTGATTACATTTGATGGATTCCTCAAAGTTTATCTAGAGGGGGTTGACCACGAAATTGATGAACAGAACGAATTACTTCCAAAAGTTGAAAAAGGGGATATGATAAGCCTTAAGTCTATGTTTGCAAATCAAAAATTTAGCCGNCCACCTTATCGATACACTGAAGCTTCTTTGGTTAAAAAATTAGAGGAATTGGGAATTGGTCGTCCCTCAACATATGCTCCAACTATCTCTACAATTCAAAATCGAAATTACATTGAAAAAGGAATTTCTGAGGGAGAGTCTAGACAATATATTCAATTGGAATTATCAAATAATAAAATTAATTCTCAAATTCTTAGCGAAAAAGTGGGAGCTAATAAAGGAAAGTTAATTCCAACTGATATTGGGTCAATAGTAAATGATTTTTTAGTATCAAATTTTAAAAATATTTTAGACTACAGTTTTACCGCTAAGGTTGAGCAAAGTTTTGATCTTATTGCTGAAGGTTCAGAGGATTNGACCAAAATGATTAAAGGTTTTTATGCCAATTTTCAAAAGACCGTTAACCANGTAAAAGAAAATGCAAGTAGGGAGTCTGGNGAAAGAATTTTAGGAAACGACCCTAAGTCTGGAAGAATAGTAAAAGTTAGATTAGGAAGATTTGGGCCAATTGCTCAAATTGGGGAGACTAATGACGATGAAAANCCTGTATTTGTAAGTTTATCTCCTGGCCAACAACTAGAGACACTTNAATTAGATGATGCTCTTGAGTTATTCAAGTTACCTAAAGACCTTGGTAAATATGAAGGTAANGATGTGACTGTAAATAATGGAAGATATGGTCCCTACATAAAATTTGCTGACATGTTTGTCTCTATACCTAAAAATGAAGACCCAATAAAATTAAGTTTAGATAGAGCGATATCTTTAATTTCTGAAAAGCAAAAGGCAGAGGCTCCAATTCATACTTATGAAGATCTGCCAGTAACAAAAGGTAAGGGGCGTTTTGGACCCTTTATTAAATGGAGTGGAATGTTTATTAATGTGAATAAGAAATATGATTTTGATAACCTCTCTTTTGAAGATATTGAGATTATTATAAAAGATAAAATACAGAAAGAAAAGGAAAAATTAATCCAAGAATGGCCAGATCAAGGAATAAGAATTGAAAAAGCCAGGTGGGGTAGATCAAACATTATAAAGGGGAATAAAAAAGTTGAATTAGGAAAAGATGTAGATCCTAATAAAATATCTTTAGAACTTGCTTTAAAATACCTAAAGCCTGTAACTGATAAAAAGAAAAAATGAGTCTTGAGTCTCTAGTACCTGTATCTGAAGAGGCCATTTCCTCAACATTAATCCATCCAAAACAAGTAATAGGGAAAAATATTGAGATTTTTACTGAACAAAAAGGATTTCCTGAATTGAAGGGATGCTCAATTGCAATTATTGGAGTCTCTGAAATTAGAAATACTTTTTTCCCTATTCCAGACTATAAAATTTTAGATTTCCGGAAGAATTTTTACAAACTTTTCCCAGGTAATTGGAATTTGAAGATTTGCGATTTAGGTAACCTGCCAAACGGTTCAAGCGCTGAAGACACTTACTTTGCATTGAGTGAGATTTGCTTGCATTTGAAACAGCTTGATATAGTTTTAATTGTAATTGGTGGAAGCCATGATTTAATTTTTCCAATGTACCAATCCTATCAGTCACTAAAGCAATTGGTAAATATTGTCTCAGTTGATAATCAATTTGATTTCTCCCAAGAAGAAGAGGAGTTAATTTCGGGACGTTCATATATGAGTAGAATAATTATGGACCAGCCTAATTTTTTGTTAAATTATACTAATCTAGGCTACCAGAGTTATTTAATAGCCCAAGAGGAATTAGATTTGATAGATAAGCTTCATTTTGAGGCACTTAGGCTTGGAAATATATTAAATGATGTTACTTTAACTGAGCCATATCTAAGAGATGCCAACATTGCAGGGTTCGACATGAAATCTCTTAGTTGGCAGGCAACAAATTTTACATCTGGAAATCCTAATGGAATTGACGCAAGGACTATTTGTGCTTTGGCAAGATATGCTGGAATTAGTGACAGATTGAATATTTTTGGTCTTTTTGAATTACCTAACACAACAATTTTCAATAAATTATTAGCTCAAATTATATGGTATTTTATTGAGGGGTACAATTGTAGATTTGAAGAATATCCAACACTTACTAGCAAAGGATTTACTAAGTATACAGTAGCATTATCCGATATGGAAATGATTTTTTTTCAGAGNGAAAAGAGTAATCGTTGGTGGTTAGAAATCACAAATGATTCATATTTAAATAATAAAAACAAAACAACAGCGTTATTACCATGCACGCACAAAGATTATTTGGATGCATGTAATGATAAGATACCCGATATGTGGTGGAAAGCGATAAAAAGAGGTTAAATTTTTTTTCGGTAATNATTNNCCTATTTTTATTACGATTTGCTCATAAAAGGNGTCCTTTTTTATAGAGAAACAGTATTATAGTGAAAAAATATTTAGTTTTACAAATATTTAATGGGTTTAAAGACTCGTCAATGACTATAAAAAGATTGACCTTTTTTGTTTTTCTTTCACTTACAATTTNTAGTTGTGGAGGTAAGAAGAACAGAGGAGAACTTATTGGGGTAAAACAAAAAAAGTGGTTTCCTGAAAAACCTTATGGTATGACTCTAGTTGAGGGTGGTGCNTTTATCATGGGTAAATCAGATGAAGATATTGCTCAGCTAAACAATGCTGCAGCAAGAACTGTAACCGTTCCATCGTTCTATATGGATGAAACTGAAATTACTAACGGTGAGTATAGGCAGTTNGTATACTGGGTTAAAGATTCTGTTACAATGGCTATGTTAGCCAGAAAAGCTGACGAACTAGAACTTGGAGAGGAAAATAAGGATGGAATAGGGGAATTTTCTTTCAAAGATGCAGATACCTCAAAACTGAGTGAGTTTCAAAAATACATGCGTACTAATTATTATGATTTAAGTGAAGATTTATATGCTGGTCGACCACTGAACTGGGATAATGACGTTTATTGGGATACTGAAGATTACCCCGATCAGGCTTACTCTGAGGTACTAGATTCTTTATATTTACCCCCTGAATTGTGGTACAATGGTGAGATGAAAATTGATGTCACTAAGCTTATTTACAAATATACTTGGTTTGATGCTGAGGAAGCCGCAGCCGAATCAAAAAGAACAAGACAAAAATTCATTGATAGAAAACCATATATTAAAAAAGAAGAAGTTCAAATTTATCCTGATACTACTGTTTGGATAAAGGATTTCATCTATTCTTACAACGAACCAATGCATAACGAGTATTTTTCTCATCCTGCATTTCAAGACTATCCAGTAGTTGGGATTTCATGGGACCAAGCTGTAGCATTTTGTAATTGGAGAACTCATTTTAAAAACAGCTATCAGAAGTCNAAGAAAAAGCCCCTTGTAAATAATTTTAGGTTACCCAGCGAGGCAGAATGGGAATACGCAGCTAGAGGTGGAATTCCTTCAGGAACTTATCCTTGGGGAGGTCCCTATCTTCTTAATGATAGAGCATGCTTCCTTGCCAATTTTAAGCCTCTAAGAGGAGATTATGCTGCAGACCAGGCAGTTTATACTGTTGAAGCAAAATCTTATTTACCAAACGATTTCAATCTATACAACATGGCCGGAAATGTTGCCGAATGGACAAGTTCCTCATATGAATCAGGAGCCTATGAGTATGTAGCATCACTAAACCCNAATATGTCAATGAAAACAGAGTTTAGAAAAGTTGTTAGAGGAGGTTCGTGGAAAGATGTTGCATATTTTTTAAGAGTTAGTTCAAGAGATTATGAGTATGCAGATACATCAAGAAGCTACATTGGCTTTAGAACAGTTCAAGATTATTTAGGAACNAGTAAGGTAAAAATAAAATAATTTAATATTTTTAATTAAACATAAATAAATACTTTAAAAATGGATGATAAAGCTTTAAAAAAGAGATTAAGAGGAAAGTTAATGATGCATATGCTCTTCGGACTAGGTGGGGCAGTTGTAATTATTGGAGCACTTTTTAAAATTCTTCACTTGGAAATTGGCCCTATTACAGGTGGGCTCGTACTTGGCTTAGGTCTAGGAACAGAAGCTCTTATTTTTACAGTTTCAGCTCTTAGTACAGGTGAAATTAAAGAAGAACACGAAGATTTTTCGAAAAAAATGAAAGGTCAGTCNTCCTCTGGATCAACTGGAGGCGAAAAAGGNCTTTCTGCTAAAATTGATGATATATTACAAGAAGCTAAATTAGATGTTGCACTTGTAAATAAATTAACTCAAAGTATTAAGAAACTTGAATCATCAGCTGAAGCACTCTCTCCTGCGGCAGATGCAGCTTCTTCCTCTCAGGATTATTCTGAACAACTAATTGCTGCTTCTGAAAAATTAAAACAACTTAACGGAGTATATTCTGAACAAGTTCGATCTGCGGGGAATAATACTCAATTTAACCAGCAGGTAGCTGATAATGCTGAAAAATTAAGAGCACAAATGGAAGCATTATCGTCTAACCTTGCTTCATTGAATCAGGTATATGACGGTATGCTTAATGCAATGAATAAAAATTAATTTATAAAAAATGGCTGGAGCTAAAGAAACACCCAGACAGAAACTTATTAGTTTAATGTATCTGGTATTTATAACCATGCTTGCTTTGAACGTAAGTAAAGAAGTATTAGATGGATTTGGTCAAATGTTTGTGAAGATTTCTGATGCTAATACTAGGGTTGATGAAAGTAATGACAATATATATGAAAATATAAAAGTCAACGCTGAAGAAAAAGGTGGTAAGTGGATTGGACACCTAAGAACTGCAAAAGAAATAAAGGAGGAATCAGATGCATTTTATGATCGAATATCTGAGATAATGAATCAGATTACTGAAAAACAAAGAGAGAAAGATCCAGAGTTAAAGGAATATGCTCAAATGGATAAGGGCGAAACCCTTGATATGCTTTTTTTCAAAGAAGGCTCAAGTGAGGCAAAAGATGAATTTATTGATATGATTAATACATACAAAATGCATGTAATTCAGGTTTTTGGGAGCCAATATCCAGAATACATAGAAATGGTTGAAAATCGTTTCTTTACTGGAGACGAAAATGGCAATATTGTAAATAGTGATGGAATGGATGAAGATTGGTTTTTTAGTAACTATCAAGGAATGCCTTTAATTTCATCCCTTGCTAAGTTTTCATTAATGCAGAACGATATTCGACAGACTGAACACGATGTTTTTGCTACTTTAATGGGAAAAGAACTAAAAATGTCTTCAAGTGTCAATGAATCAAACTACATAAGTTTGTTAAAAACTGAAAAAGGGGCTTATTATCAAGGAGAAACTTTCGATGGGAGTGTAATTCTTGGTAGAAAAGGTGGAGCTCAAAAGCCAAATGGTGTTGAGCTTGAANTAGATGGCCGAAAACTAACTGAGGAAGATTATGAATTAATTGATGGCGGTATAAAGTTAAAAATTAGAACAGGAAACCCTGGTGATCATATAATTAAAGGTGATTTAATTTTTTTAAATGAAGGAGTTGAATCAAGGATTCCAGTTGATCAGTCTTTCCCAGTGATATCAAAACCTAACTCTGCAGTAATTTCTGCTGATAAAATGAATGTTGTTTACATAGGAGTTGAAAATCCATTAACAATATCTATACCTGGTATACCGGATAATAAGGTTAGAGCCTCTGCTACCGGATTAAGAAGAACAAGGGGAAGTAAATATATTTTGACACCATCAGGTGGAGGAAGAGAGGTAATTATTAGAGCCTCTGGTACACTTCCTGACGGACAAGTAGTTTCCAGTCAGAGTAAATTTAGAGTAAAAGGTCTTCCTAACCCAACCTGTCAAATAGCAGGTAAGACAGGGTCTATATCCCTTCCAAAAGGTGCAATAGGTAAGCAAACCGTTGTCGCTATATTTAAAGATTTTGATTTTGACCTACCTCTTTCTGTTTTAGGCTACACATTATCTGCNCCTGGCCTTCCAGCTATAGAGGTTACAGGTAATAAATTTAATAATGATGCAAGAGGATTAATTAATAGGGTCAGATCTGGTGGAAAACTAACTATTGAGAACATAAAGGTAAGGGCACCCTCAAATCCTAAACTAGCAATTAAAAGCGTAAATCCAATAATTATTACAGTTATTTAAAACTTTCATATGAAGTTTAGTATGCCATTTATTGTTTTTATTTTCTTAACCTCATTAATAAGAGTTAATGCTCAAGCNAATTTACTTAATGCAAGAGTTCCTCAAGATGTAGGGGAATTAAATGAACAACAAATTTTAGCTAATAATCAGGATCCATTAAAATATGGATATGTCGATGATAGAGATGTATTGTGGTCAAAAACTGTTTGGGAAATAATTGACTTAGACGAAAGGATAAATTTTCCATTTTATTATCCGACCCAAATTGAAAATTTAGGGGAGGATAGAAGATCTTTATGGCATGTATTAACTGATGCGATTAAAAATAAGCAAATTAAAGAGGTTTATAAAGACCCTTATTTTCGAATAAAACAAGTTGGAGATGAAATTCAATTAAAATTCATTGACACTACTGATCAGGCAAAGGCTGAATATAATATTACGGGAGTTTGGAATGATGATTTAATTTTTGAATGGCCTGTTACTGCCAAATATGTAAGAGAGTATAGAATTAAAGGTACTTGGTATGTAGATAAAAGATTAGGTGAATTAAANTATAGGCTTCTAGGTTTGTGCCCGGTAGTTATTCAAGGAAAAGACATTGAAAAGTACGAGAGTGGAGATAAAAATATTATTCCCGTTGAATTGTTCTGGATTTGGTTCCCTGATGCAAGAAAATCTTTAAATAAACATAAAGTATTTAACACTAGGAACTCCTCTCAACCTGTTACATACGANCATATGTTAAACTCTAGGAGATTTAATTCTNTTATATACAAAGAAGAAAACATCTACGAGGATAGATTAATAAAAGATTATATCAGAGGAGATGCTCTAAAAATGCTTTTAGAGGCTGACAGAATAAAATCAATTATTCGTGATTTTGAACAAGATTTGTGGAATAACTAAACTTTCCTTTAATATTATTCTAGGCGTTATTTAACAATAACGCTTTTTTTATTTTATTTCATTGTGATAGATACTCTTATAGTGGGTTTTGGTATAGCTGGACTAAATTATGCAGAGAAACTTAGACAGAACAAAAAAGAGTTTCGAGTAATTGNCNCNGTCAATCAGAGTGCCTCAAAANTTTCAGCGGGAATAATTAACCCTACAGTATTAAAGAGGTTTAATTCAGTTTGGAAATCAGATGAATTTTTAAATTATGCATTGCCTCATTACTATGAGCTTCAGGATTTGTTACAAAAAAGGATCATTGAAGCAATTCCAATTTATCGTATTTTANATAGTAANAGGGAACAAAATGAATGGGTGGTAGCNTGCTCAAAACTAACCTTACAAAAGTATTTTAACAATAAATTAATTTCAGGAGAAAAATATAGAGGAATTAAAGCTCCATTCAAATTTGGGGAAGTCAAAAATACCGCAAAAGTTGATAGTAAAACCCTAATTAACTCTTACATAAAAAAAATAATTCCTAATCAATATTTTGATTGTAAATTGGACTATGATAAAGTTGAGTTCAATCCAGATGGAATTTCATATCAGGGAATNAAAGCAAAAAAAATAGTTTTTTGCGAAGGGTTTCAAAATATTTTTAATCCTTTTTTTAATTACCTCCCTTTAATAGGNTCAAAAGGAGAAATGTTAGTAATTAAATGCGATCAACTTAAGGAGAAAGTTATTTTTAAAGGTCCTATTTTCTTATCTCCAATTGGAAAAAAAAAGTTTTGGGTAGGGGCTACTTTTAACCGATTTGACAAAACCANAAAGATTAGTGAAGATGGAAATCTGTGGTTAAGGTCTAAATTAGAAAAATTTTTCGATTTACCCTATCAAATTCTTGATCATAAGGCTCAAATTAGAGCTACTGTAATAGATAGAAGACCAATTCTAGGAATTCACCCTAAAAATAATAGACTTTTTATCTTAAATGGGTTAGGAACAAGGGGGGTATTAATGGCTCCATTACTTTCTCATTGGTTATACGAATTTATTGAAAAGCAATATGAATTTCCAATAGAAGTGAGTATCAAGCGTTTCGAAAAAAAATATTATAATTATTAATAATACATTTTGATGCTAGATTTAGAAAATTTAGGGGTTTCATTTGGCGGGGAGGTTTTATTTGAAAGCTTTTCTTTTAGAATTGCTAAGGGTGACAGAATTGGCCTAATAGGTAAAAATGGGGCTGGTAAAAGTACTTTACTTAAGGTATTGTCAGGGGAAAATAGTCCATCAAACGGTAACTTTACAATTGAAAAAAACTGCTCTATAGGTTATTTACCCCAGGAGCTTCAAGTTGAAAATATTAGGACTGTTATTGAGGAAACATTTCAAGCTTTTCCAGAACTTTTAAAAAACCAATCTCGTCAGGATGAGATAGGTGAATTACTTAATTCCAGGACAGATTATGAAAGTGGTGCTTATCAAGAATTGATTCAGGAGCTGAGTGATTTAGGGTCTGAATTTGAAGTTTTAGGGGGTTACAAATATAAGGGTGAATCAGAAAAAATATTATTGGGTTTGGGATTCACTGCAAATGATTTTAACCAGCTTACTTCTTCTTTCTCAGGTGGATGGAGGATGAGAATAGAATTGGCAAAAATTTTATTAAAATCTCACGATATTCTTCTATTGGATGAACCCACAAATCACTTAGATATTGATTCAATTGAGTGGCTTGAACAATTTTTAATGAAATATAACGGAGCTATAGTAATTGTATCTCACGATATTATGTTTCTTGACCAAGTTACAAACAGAACCATTGAAATTGTAAACAAACAACATTTCGATTTAAAAAAATCTTATACTCCCTTTATGGCTTTAAGAGATGAAATTAGGGTTCAGCAAAAAGCAGCTCAAAAAAATCAAGCCAAGCAAATTCAGCATACCGAAAAGCTCATCGAGCGATTTAAGGCCAAAGCTTCTAAAGCTAGTATGGTTCAATCACTTATAAAAAAACTCGAAAAAGTTGAACGCATAACCATTGATGCTGAGGAAACAGATGTGATGAGTATAAAATTTCCAGTTGCGATCCAACCTGGTAAAATGATTTTTGAGACTAAAGGGTTAGAAAAAAGCTATGGGAAAAAAAAAGTCCTTAACAGTATAGATCTTTATATCGATAGAGGTACAAAAGTTGCATTTGTTGGTCAAAATGGACAAGGTAAGTCAACCCTTGCAAAGTTATTGGTAGGTGAAATTTATGGAAATGGGGAACTGAGCATAGGACACAATGTTAAGATTGGCTATTTTGCCCAAAATCAATCTGAGACTCTTGACGCCTCAAAAACCGTTTTAACTTCTGCTCAAGACTCAGCAACTAAAGAGAATAGAAATACTGTTAGAGATATTTTAGGAGCTTTTTTATTTAAAGGTGATGATGTAGATAAAAAAGTAAGTGTTTTATCAGGAGGTGAACGCAATAGACTGGCTTTATGTAAATTGCTTCTCCAACCATTTAACATCCTGGTTATGGATGAGCCAACCAACCATTTGGATATTCAGTCAAAGAGGGTTTTAAAAAATGCATTAATTAGTTTTAAAGGGACCTTGATTTTAGTATCTCACGACCGAGATTTTTTATCGGGATTGTGCAGTCAAGTATTGGAATTTAAAGATGGCAAAACTAAACTTTACCTAGATGACATAAATACTTATCTTGAAAACAAAAAGATTAATTCCTTAAATCAGCTTGAGAGAACAAAAAAGAAAAGTAAATCCAATTTTACAAAAACAACATCAAATTATAAGCTTCAGAAAAAAGAAAAATCCCTAAAAAATAAACTCAGTAAACTAGAGTCTAATATTACTAAATTAGAAAAGGAAATTAAGGTAGTTGATTTAGAATTAGAAATCAATTATGAACAGACTATTAGTGATGAAAACTTTTTTGAAAGTTACCATGAAAAGAAAAAAGAACTTTCCAATTACATTAAAAATTGGGAACGTCTGGTTGAAGAAATTGAGAACTTAAATCAATACTAATGTTTGAGCATTTTTTTCAATGCCCATATTGTTGGGAGGATATTTCAATGCTTTTGGATTCATCTTTAGTCAGCACCGAGTATATTGAGGATTGTGAAATTTGCTGTAATCCAATTAACATAGTTTACGGTTTTGAGAATCAAGATTTAGTTTATTTTAACGCACAAAATTTAGAAGATAATTTCTAGGATTAAATCGATTGTAAATAACGTTCCGCATCTAGTGCTGCCATACAACCAGTTCCAGCGGCTGTTATTGCTTGTCTGTATTCTTTATCCTGTACATCTCCAGAGGCAAAAACTCCTGGAAGATTAGTTCTAGTTGATTTTCCACTTGTAATCAAATACCCATCATCATCCATATCAAGTTGACTCTTAAAAATATCTGTATTTGGTTTGTGTCCAATAGCGATAAACAGACCTGAAATTTTAATTTCATCCTTTTCACCTGTTTGATTATTGAAGATTTTTAATCCCTCTACTACTTCTTCCCCAAGCACCTCGTCAATCTCATGATTGTAAAGTAAATNAATATTGGGTGAATTTGTTACCCGGTGTTGCATAGCTTTTGAGGCTCTCATTTCACTTTTCCTGACTAGCATAGTGACTTTAGAGCAAATATTTGCTAAATAAGTAGCTTCTTCAGCTGCAGTATCTCCGCCCCCTACTATCGCAACNTCTTGCCCTTTATAGAAAAACCCATCGCAAACCGCACAAGCAGAAACTCCACCTCCGCGAAGACGCTGCTCACTTGGTAATCCGAGATATTTTGCAGTTGCTCCAGTACTAATTATAATNGACTGAGCATGAATTTCNGNACCACCTTCAACAAANGCTTTNTGNATACCNCCNNNTTTTTTTGATAATTCTACTTTATTAATGTGACCAATTCTNACTTNTGTTCCAAAACGNTCTGCNTGTTTTTGNANNTCNACCATCATTGTAGGACCATCTACTCCATTNGGATANCCAGGGAAATTATCAACATCTGTAGTAGTTGTAAGCTGACCTCCTGGCTCCATTCCAGTATANAATAAGGGACTTAAGTCTGCTCTTGCAGCATATATAGCAGCAGTATAACCTGCTGGACCACTTCCAATTATTAATGTTTTAACTTTTTCCATATTTACACAAAAATAAATCCAATTTGGAGGAAATAAAACATTAGTTAATATNTAATGATAAGTCGAATTTAAATTCTTTAATTTTAAACGTAGGTTATATTTTTTTAAAACATTTATTAGTAAAATTAAACTAAATTATTCCTAAGATCTAAAGGATTTTCACAACACATTTGCTCCATTACCTGAGTAAGTTGAGACATTAAAATAGAAATAGTATGATCTCCGCCATTTCTTCCCAATGCAGATACCCCATACATAAAACTTCTTCCAAGAAAAGTAAAATCAGCACCAGAAGCTATAGCTCTACTTATGTCAGTACCACTGCGAATTCCACTATCCATCATTACTTTTATTTGATCGCTGTAATTTGGAGCAATAGTTTTAAGTGAGGAAATGGTAGCTTGACCCATGTCAACTTGTCTTCCCCCATGATTAGAAATAATAATACCATCAAGACCTAATCGAATTGCCGTCTCAACATCCTTAAAGGATTCTACCCCCTTAATTACCAGTTTCCCNTTCCAAAGATCCCTAAGCCTTTTCACCTTTTCCTCATTCAACCTTCCCTCAAAAGTATCATTCATAAACTTACCAAGTTGCCTCAAGTTGAGATTTTTAGGCATATAAGGCTTGAGCATTTCAAAATTAGGTTGTCCATTTATTAGTGTCTTTAATCCCCAGTGAGGTCTTTTTAAAACCCGAAAAATATTTTCAAATGTCATTCTTGGTGGCATGGAAAGACCATTTCTTATATCTCTTGGACGGTAACCGAANGATGGAACATCAGATAGTATAATTAGTACTGGGCACCCAGCCACATCTATTCGGTCAATTATGTCCTTGGTAACTTTTGAGTCCGCGGGATGATAGAGCTGGAACCACGCTCTTCCCTCTGTAATCTCAGCTATTTTCTCATAGCTGGAAGTTGAAACTGTACTNAGCACAAATGGNATGTTATATTCAAATGCTGATTTGGCAAGGATCTCAGGGGATTTAGGCCACATTAATCCTTGAAGACCAATAGGAGCAATCCCAAACGGTGCATCATATTCATGACCGAAAAGCTCAGTTTTTAGATTGGCCCCAGAGAAA
Source organism: Flavobacteriaceae bacterium (assembly GCA_002695445.1). Classification (GTDB taxonomy): domain Bacteria; phylum Bacteroidota; class Bacteroidia; order Flavobacteriales; family Flavobacteriaceae; genus UBA8316. Next base: position 9,379 of record NZOY01000003.1, on the reverse strand, counting down.
GGAACAAGGTAACGAGGTTTCATCTCAATTTTTCGTAACTCATGGGTGTTTTTATATAGGCTAATATCTTCATTACACCCTCCATCTAAATATTCAAAAGCAAATTTTGGAATTTTCTTTCTAGCCTTATATCTTAAATCCTCAATGGATGGATATCTAGGATTATATTTGATCTGTTTTCCCAATAGACTATGATTTTTTATTTTGGTAAATTTTACTCAATATAATAAAAAGTACACCACAACATAGCCAGGCAGGAAGAGTTAAAAAAGAAAGAAAAATTTCTTGGGTCTGAGACAATCCAAAAAAAATAATAAAGCTAATTAACCAAGCAAAAAACACTGGTCTATTAAACGAAATATTATTTTTTTCGGAATAATCCTTAATTACTCCATAGCGATCAGCAAAAAAATATTCAAATACAATTACTGCTCCTACAGGGGCTAAAATAAAACCATATACAGCAACAAAGTCAAGAAGCTTCATGGCGAAAGCAGGGAAAATGCCAGCTGTAGTAGCTATAGTCCCTGCCAGGACAGTAGCTTTTGATATTGACAGCTTTGGCAAAATTGCTTGAAAAGCCAATCCAGACCGATATATAGTGGGGTTTGCAGTTGTCCATCCAGCAAGAATTACCGCAATAATTCCAAACCACCCTAATGCATTGTATGCTAATGGGCCAGGAGCTACTGGAGGCGCAACGCCATCTGCCAGAAAAGCAGATGCCTCGGGAGTTTTTAAATAAACAGCGTACAGTAAGCTTGCAGCAATCCAAGCCATATAGTGCCCAACATACATTCCTGCTGCAGTGGTCCAACCAGCATTGGCTGATTTTGCATATCTGAATACCGAAAGATCTGACATACCAATGTGCATAGCTGCATTACAAAACCAAGACCATAGTAATACATGCCAAAAAGTATATTTTATTTGACCAGGAAATGGATTACTTCCCTGACCCCATATAGCTATAAAGTCAGAAAAATTATTCACTTCTAATTCCCCTAATGCTACAATCCCACAAGCTAAAAAGGCAAAAACAATTATTGGTGACATCCAGTTGGCAGCTTTAGAAACCATATCATAGCCTTTACTTGCAATCCATGTAGTCAACCCTCCAATAATAATTACAATAACAACCCAATTTAAACTATTTGGCATTAAATCACTTAGCTTTGGCATTTCTAAGTTTGTAGGAACTCCAACTGCAGTGGCAGACACAGTTATCATAGCTCCAGCAAGAAAGCAAAATAAGATTCCATTTGAGACATTATAGATTGTAACCAACTTCTTCCCTGATATTTTTTCCAATTTAAAGTAAAGTGTAAAGCGCTGATTAACCGCAATTTTAGCAGTTAAAAATCTCCAACAAAAAACAGCAAGAAGATTACCTAAAAGTAGACCAGCAAGCAAATCAAATGCACTAACGCCGACTGTAAGAAATAAGGGACCAATCATAAACTCTGTTCCTGCAGCGTGCTCTCCGGCATACATTCCTAAAAAACTTTTCCAACTTTTTAATTTACTTTTTGGGATTGATTCTCGCTCAAATTCAGACTTAGTTTGTTTTTTTTTCATTTGGATTAATTTCATTTATAAGATAGCAATTTTTGGGTATAAAAATTGATTTATTAATTTCATATCTTACACTAATTCTGTTTAAAAACTTTAAATTACTTTGCTATTACATTTTAAATGAAAAAAAATACATATAAACACGTCAACTATTTGTGGGATAAAAAAAAGGCAGATGCTATAGGAGATGATCAGGTAGAACTTTTTTTATATCGTTCAAATATTTTAGGAGCTGATTTGAGGATCACCAATTTTGGTGGGGGAAATACAAGCTGCAAAACAATAGAAAAAGATCCGATTACAAATGAGGAAGTTGAGGTAATGTGGATCAAGGGTTCCGGGGGAGATATTGGAACACTTAAAAGAAATGGGATTGCAGGGCTATATAATCAAAGACTTCATGATTTAAAAAAAGTTTATCGGGGCCTGGAATACGAGGATGAGATGGTAGCACTTTTTAATCACTGCATCTTTGATTTGGAAAGCAGGGCTCCATCTATTGATACCCCCTTACACGGATTACTTCCATTCAAACATATTGACCATTTACACCCTGACGCTTTAATAGCAGTTGCAGCTGCCAAAGATAGTGAGAAAATAACCAAAGAAATTTGGGGAGATACCATGGGTTGGGTACCATGGCAAAGACCAGGTTTTGATTTGGGACTACAATTGGAAACTTGTTTAAATGAAAATCCTGGAATTCGTGGTATCGTTTTGGGAAGCCATGGAGTTTTTACTTGGGGAGATACCTCCTATGAATCATATATAAATAGTTTGGAAGTAATTGAGGTTGCATCTCAATACATAGAGGATAAGATTAATGAGAATGGTAATGTTTTTGGTGGTCCAAAAATTAAAAGTGCTGATAAAAAAAATAGAGAGGCGCAAGCCTCTAAATTAGCTCCAATTCTAAGAGGTCTTTGTTCCTCTGAGCAAAGTATGATTGGACACTTTACAGACAACCCAAAGGTACTTGAGTTTATAAATAGTAATGATCTAAATCGCTTAGCTCCAATGGGAACCTCATGTCCAGATCACTTTTTAAGAACAAAAATAAAACCTCTAATTTTACCTCTAAGCGTAGATGAGGACTTCTCAGACTCGTTACGGGTAATGAAAAAACTCACTCCATCTTTCGAGCAATATCGTGAGGATTATAAGAAATACTATAATAGCTGCAAGTACCCTAATAGTCCTGCAATGAGAGATCCAAACCCAGTTGTAATAATTTATCCTGGTGTGGGGATGTTCACTTTTGCAAAAAATAAACAAACTGCCCGAGTTGCAAGTGAATTNTATATCAATGCTGTAAATGTAATGCGCGGGGCAGAGGCTATTTCTAGTTACACTTCACTTCCACGTCAAGAAGCCTTTGATATTGAATATTGGTTGTTAGAGGAAGCTAAACTTCAAAGGCAACCAAAGGAAAAACCACTATCAAGAAAAGTAGCATTAATTACAGGCTCTGGGGGTGGTATTGGTCGAGCAATAGCAGACAAATTAATAGCTGAAGGTGCAAATGTAATCTTTACAGATATTTCTGAGGAATATCTTGATGAGGCTATTAGTCAATACAGTCCTGACCAAGCAATAGCATGTCAATGCGATGTCACAAATTCGAAAAGCATTGAAAAAGCCATTCAAAAGGCATCAATTGAATTCGGNGGTTTGGATATTGTTGTACACAGTGCAGGGTTGGCTATTTCTAAACCTCTGGAAGAAACTACTGAAGCTAATTGGAATTTACTTCAGGAGGTCTTGGTAAAAGGACAGTTTTTATTGTCCAGAGCAGCCGCAAAGATTATGAGAAAGCAAAACTTAGGAGGAAATATTGTAAATATAGCAAGTAAAAATGGGCTTGTCTCTGGGCCAAATAATGTTGGTTACGGAACGGCAAAAGCTTCTCAAATGCATATGTCTAGATTATTAGCAGCAGAATTAGCAAATGACCAAATTAGAGTTAATACTGTAAACCCAGATGGGGTAATCATTGGAAGCAAAATCTGGAAAGGGGATTGGGCTGAAGGCAGAGCAAAAGCCTATGGAATCTCAATAAAGGAATTACCTGAATTTTATGCTAAAAGAAATATACTAAACAAAATCATTTTGCCTGAGGATATTGCCAACGGTGTTTATGCATTTTTGGCAATTTTAGATAAAAGTACGGGTAATATAATTAACGTTGATGGCGGAGTTCCAAATGCTTTTGTCAGGTAAAAAACAAAATTNATCGATGCTGAAAAAAGAAAATATAACAGCTTTTAATNAACTAAATTTAGAGGCTCACAAACGAAGCTGGAGTTTTTTAGGCGAAAATTTATCCAATAAAAATATTGATTTGGAAACCCTAATAAATAAAGTTGGTGATTTTCAAATTGCAATTCCCAGTTGGGCATTAGGGACAGGAGGTACACGTTTTGGTAGATTTCCTGAGGGAGGAGAGCCTAAAACATTGGAGGATAAAATTAGAGACGTAGGATTACTTCATGCATTAAATCAATCAAGTGGAGCAATAAGTTTGCATATTCCTTGGGATATCCCAAATAATTATGATCAAATCAATTCTCTTGCCAATGAATTAAATATAAAGTTTGATGCAGTTAATTCAAATACTTTTCAGGACCAGCCTGGAAGTGAAAACTCATACAAGTTTGGTTCTCTAAGCCATGTTGATAAATCAGTTAGGTTAGATGCAATTAACCACAATAAGGAAGTTATTGACCATGGGGTAAAGCTAGGTTCAAAAGCCTTAACGATCTGGTTGGCAGATGGCTCTTGTTTTCCTGGACAACAAAGTTTCAGAGGTGCTTTTCAGCGTACATTGGAATCCCTTCAAGAGATATACAATCATTTACCATCTGATTGGAAATTACTAATAGAATATAAACCCTACGAGCCAAATTTTTATTCCATGGTTATTCCTGATTGGGGAACTTCTTATCTGCTGGCTTCTGAATTGGGTGAAAAAGCGACTACACTAGTTGATTTGGGTCACCACCTTCCAAATACTAACATCGAACAAATCGTATCTATTTTAATGCATTTGAATAAATTAGGAGGGTTTCATTTTAATGATAGTAAATATGGAGATGATGATCTTACTGTTGGTTCATTAAGACCCTACCAACTATTTTTGATTTTTTGTGAGTTAGTGCATGGAGAGAAGGAAACCTCTAATTCAGATTTATCTTGGATGATTGATGCAAGTCATAACATTAAAGACCCTATGGAGGATTTGCTTCAGTCTGTTGAGACCATCAAAATTGCTTACGCTAAGGCGTTGCTGGTAGACAACAATGAATTAAAATCTGCCCAACAAAAAAATGATGTTGCTGCTTGTCAATCTATTCTTCAAGATGCTTTTAGGACAGACGTAAGGGCATTGGTTAATGAATCCTGTTATCGATTAGGAGGAGCCTTAGATCCATTAAATGCTTTCAGAAAATTTAAAATTCGACAAAAGCTAATTGATCAACGTGGAGTTGATTCAAAATCTACGGGATTATAATGGAAGAAAATTGTTGTTTGGTTTTCGATGTTGGAAAAACCAATCAAAAATATTTTGTTTTCAATTCAGAAAACCAAATTTTAAAAAGGGAAAAGGTTACTATAGCTAAAGTTACCGATGAAGATGGACATGAGGCAGAGGATATTTATGGAATTATTTCATGGCTTAAGGAAAGCTTTGATTTAATAATTGGTTCAAATAAATTTAAAATTGATAAAGTAAACTTTTCAGGATTTGGCGCAACCCTAGTACATTTAGATAAAAATAATAAAGTTGTGACTCCGGTATATGATTACCATAAACCTGTTGACAAGAATATTTTTAAAGACTTTTACAGAAAATTTGGCCCTGAGTCAGATTTTTGTATTAAAACAGGGTCTAAAAATTTAAAAATGCTTAACTCTGGAAAGCAAATTTATTGGATAAAATATAAACGTCCCCATTTTTTCAAAAAGATAAAATACTCCCTTCATCTACCCCAGTATTTGAGTTATGTCTTCACTGGAGAATTATATTCTGATTATACAAGTATAGGTTGTCATACAGACCTTTGGGATTATGATAAAAATGATTATCATCATTGGGTAAAATCTGAGGGTATTGACAAGCTTTTTCCACCTATTGTTCCTACAAGTAAATCAATTTCCAAAGTTATTAGCGGAAGAAAAGTTTCCTTTGGAATTGGAATTCACGATAGCTCCTCTGCACTTTTGAGCTATTTATTAAAGGGAGAAAAATCCTTTATATTACTTTCTACTGGAACTTGGTGTGTTAATTTTAACCCCTTCTCAAGTAATTATCTTTTTGACCAAAAAGAGATTTCATCTGGTGCAACTGCTTACATGAAAATAGATGGGAGTCCTGTTAAAAGCTCTCGTTTGTTTTTAGGAGAAGAACATCGAATAAAAGCCGAAAAACTAGCTAAATATTTTTCCGTACAAAAATTTCACTATCAAAGTCTGGTATTTAATAAAGATTTGTTTGANNAGTTCATTGTCAATAATCAAAATCATTTTAATTGGAAGTTTTTAGATAATTCTAATTCNCCCAAAAAAGACCTTATTAATTTTCCTAATTTTGAGGTTGCTTATTATCAANTGATAAAGGAGTTAANAGCTCTGCTCAAGNGTAAAATNGATATNATATGTGAAAAANCTCCTGATAAAATNTATGTAGACGGTGGGTTTTCGGATAATGATATTTTTTTAGCACTTTTGAAAAATCAATTTCCTAAACAAATTATTAAAGCCGANTCTACATCAAANGCCTGTGCCTTAGGAGCCTCTATGGTATTAAATAAAACTGGTTGAATTTATAATTNNAATATAAAATGAATGTGATAGTTCCAAATTGAATTAGAATTTAATTNTTATATTAAAAAAAAATTGATANATNCATATAATCCAAATAATTAATTTATGAGAAACTACTTTCTTTTAACACTAATACTATTTNGCAGTTTTTCAATTACTGCTCAAAAAATTNTAATAACCAATTTAGAGGTAGATAAGCTGAATTCTCCTCATGGGTTAGATAATAAAAATCCAAAATTTTCATGGATAATTGATACTGACCACTACAATGTATTGCAGACTCATTATCAAGTTTTTGTTGCTACTGACAAAGTTTTTTCCAAAAATAGCCTTGTTTGGGATTCAGGCAAAGTAGCATCTGAGGAATCAGTCTATGTTAATTACTTAGGAAAAGAACTCGCTTATGATACTCAATACTTTTGGACAGTCAAAGTCTGGACCAATAAATCCAAAAGATCAAGTCAGAGTAAAGTTTCATCATGGAAAACAGGACTAATGGATAAGCAGAATTGGAAATCTAATTGGATTACTGTAAATAATGAGGACNTGANTTCTCCAAAAATCCCCTATTTTATTAATGATTTTAGAGTAGATAGTAAAATTATTTCAGCAAACTTATATATTACTTCTAGGGGTGTTTATGAAGCACATATTAATGGCAAAAGAATTGGTGATGCTATACTTACTCCAGGGTGGACGTCTTATTCAAATAGGATTCAATATCAAGCATATGACGTAATGGAAATGCTTTTAACTGGTGAAAACAGAATAGGAGTTATGCTAGCAGATGGCTGGTATAGGAATTTTAGACAAAATAGAAAAAACAGAATAGTCGACTATGGGGAAAGAACNTCATTCATNTCAGAATTAATTATCTCATATGAAGATGGNAGAAAAGAAAGTATAATTGATGAAAAGAATTGGAGTTATAACTATGGACCGATTTTAAGTTCTTCAATCTATAATGGAGAAACAGTTGATATGAATTTAAAAAATTCAAAATGGTCATTCCCTGGACATAAAAATAAAAATTCAAAAAAAGCTAAAATTGCGAGCAGNTATAAGGGTTNTATAGATTACACCAGAAATGAAATGATAAAGAAACGAGANGTTTTATCTGCCAAGGAGCTTATTATTACACCCTCNGGTGATAAAGTTATTGATTTCGGACAAAACCTTGTAGGTTGGGTTANATTTAAGTCAGCNCTCCCTAAGGGAACAGAGGTAAAATTGTATCATGCTGAAGTNCTTGANAAAAAAGGAGAATTTTACACTACTAATCTTAGAAAAGCAGAACAAAAAAACACTTTTATTTTAAATGGAGATGAAGATCAAATNTATGAGCCTGTTTTTACATTTCAGGGATTCAGATATTTGAAAATTGAAGGAATAGATAAAATAAATATTAAAGATTTTAAAGCNNTTGCGCTATACTCAGATATGGAGTTTACGGGTCAATTGACTACTTCTAATAANCTAATTAACCAGCTTCAGCAAAATATCCAATGGGGTCAAAGAGGTAACTTCTTGGATGTTCCTACCGATTGCCCTCAAAGGGATGANAGACTTGGTTGGACCGGNGATGCCCAAGCATTTTTTAACACGGCTGGTTTTAATATGGATGTAAAAAACTTTTTTGATAAATGGTTGATTGATTTAACATACGATCAGCGATCTGATGGAGCAGTTCCTGGAGTTGTTCCTCACAATAATTATTTAGGACTNAACGATTCAGAGGGAATAGAGGGAAACTTCGGACGGACTGGATGGGCTGACGCTGCTACAATCATTCCATGGAATTCTTTTCTTATTTATGGAGATAAAGAAACTTTAGAGAGACAATATTTAAGTATGAAAAAGTGGATTGGNTNTATGACAAAAAACTCTATTAATAACCTTTTTCAAAAGAGAGATCACTGGGGGGACTGGTTGTTTTTTTCCCGAGATGATGACAANAGTGGGGTATCTGCTGTAACAAGTAAAAAACTCATTGCGCAAGCTTTCTATTGTTATTCAACTAAATTATTAATTAAAGCAGCAAAGGTTTTGGATTATCAAGATGACTTAAAAGTTTATTCTGAATTATATCAAAAAATTTTAAAGGCTTTTAATGATGAATTTGTAACAAANAATGGTATGNTAATCTCAGATTCTCAAACTTCATATGTTCTTGCATTACAATTTGATTTACTGTCTAAGAAAAATAGAGAAATAGCAGTTGAGAGACTAATTGATAACATAAATGATTACGGTCATCTTACAACTGGTTTTTTGGGTACACCTTTTTTGTGTCATGTTTTATCAGATAACGGAAAACACGCAAAAGCTATTGAATTATTATTGAGAAAAGAATACCCATCATGGTTATACCCTGTCACAAAGGGGGCCACTACNATATGGGAGCGTTGGAATGGGATTAAGCCAGATGGAAGTTTTCAATANCCAAGTATGAANTCATTTAACCATTATGCGTATGGTGCTATTGGTGAATGGATGTATGCTAATTTAATGGGACTTAAAATCAATGAGAATTACCCGGGCTTTAAGCGTTTCACAATTAAACCTTTATTTGATAAAAACTTTGTAAATATTGATGGAAGCTTTAAATCCAGTTATGGGAAAATTGCAGTGGCTTGGTCACGCAAAAATGGAAAACTACAATTGACNATAGAGATACCTGCCAACACTTCTTCNGATGTAATTCTTAATAAACCCTCGGATGGGAGTTGGAAGTTAGAAAATCCTAAANTGNTCTCNAAAATTTTGAGTAAGGAGGAGAATAAGCAAAAAACACTTTTGCTTTTGGGGTCGGGAAAATATAATTTTTCTTTTGTTGCGAAGAACTGATTTATTGGGCGTATTTTGCAATTTTTCTTTCGAGCTTTTCCCTCATTTCCATTACCACATTTGCATAGTCGGGATTCCCCGCTAGGTTCTTGAGTTCCTCTGGATCGGTTGTCAGATCATAGAGTTCGTCTTT